>NZ_JBJHPC010000750.1:0-2917 GCF_045257485.1 Streptomyces sp. YS-3
ATCCCCGACGCCCCCAGCACGCTCTCGCCCGACTGGGCGTACAGGAACCCCGTCCCCGCTCCGAACAGCGTTCCGAAGGCCAACGCCCGCAGTTCCCGGGGCAGGCGGCCCTGGATCAGCAGCAGGCCGAGGCCGAGCGCGGCGATGACCGCCCCGGACACCAGGCCCAGCGCGATGTTCCCGCCCGTCACCTCGCCGCCCCTGCGGCTGATGGACGCGGCCCAGAAGCCGTAGAAGACGCCGATCACGATCGGCAGGGCGATCAGGGCGGCCGGCAGGCCGAGCCGGGTCGGCCGGCCGGAGACGTGGCTCGGCCTCGACGACGGCTGCCTCCTCGGCATCGCTGCGTGTGAGGACATGGCGGACTCCTTCCACGACACTTCCCCCATACAGCCCACACCCGCGCGCCCCGCCCGGCAACCCGGGGTTGGCTGGACCCGTGCGCTCCCATGTCACCGCCGTCGGCCTCGGCATCGCCGCAGGCGGGCTCGGGCTGCGCGCGCTCGTCGCCCTCGGCCGGATCCTGACCCTCGCCGACCTCCCGCCCCGCGCCGACCCCGGCACGGCGGCGGGTGTCTACGACGCGCTCACCGCCCTCCTGCGCACCACCTCCTGGGCCGCCGTCGCCGCCGGTCTCGCCCTGGCGCTGACGGCGTGGCTCAGCGCTCGCCTGCGGCGAGCTCCGCCAGCCGACGAAGCGCCGCATCCAGCACCGGCCGTGGCGGCGACGCCAGACCCACCCTGACCGCGTCCGGCGCCGACCCCGCGCCCACCGCGAACGCGCTCCCGGGCGTCACCGCGATCCCCAGCTCCCGTACCGCCGCCGCCACGAAGGTCTCCGCCCGCCAGGGCTCGGGCAGCCGCCACCAGCAGTAGAAGGAGCGGGGGTCCGTGACGACGGAGAAACCGCCCAGGTGGCGCGCGACCAGCGCCTGCCGCGCCGCCGCCTCCGCCCGCTTCGCCGCCACCACGGTCTCGACCGTCCCGTCCTCCACCCAGCGCACCGCCGCCTCCAGACTGAACCGGGCCGCCGTCCACGCCCCCGAGCGCAGCGCCCGCGCGGCCTTCTCCCCGTACGCCTCGGGCACGCTCAGGAATCCCACCGTCAGGCCGGGCGCCAGCCGTTTGGAGAGGCTGTCGACGAGGAGGGTCCGCTCCGGCGCGTACGCCGCCAGGGGCGCGGGCGTTTCCGGGCCGTCCGCCAGGAACGCCCAGGTCGTGTCCTCGACGGCGGCCAGCCCCGACTCCCGCAGCGCCACCGCCAGTTCCGCCCGCCGCGGCCCCGGCATCGTCAGCGACAGCGGGTTGTGGAGCGTGGGCTGTACGTACACCGCGCTCAGCGGCGTACGCCGGTGGGCCGCCTCCAGTGCCGTCGGCAGCATCCCCGACCCGTCCGTCGCGATCGGCACCAGGGAGATCCCCAGCCGTTCCGCCACCGCCTTGACCAGCGGATACGTCAGCTCCTCCACGCCCACCCGGGCCCCCGGCCCGGCCAGCGAGGAGAGTGCAGCCGCGATCGCCTGGCGGCCGTTGCCCGCGAACAGCAGCCGGTCCGGGTCCGGACACCAGCCGGGGCGGGCCAGCATCCGCGCCGCCGCCGCCCGCGCCCCGGGCGTGCCGTCCGCCGCCGCCGGGCGGGTGGCCTCCAGCAGGACATCCGGGCGGGCCAGGCCCAGGAGAGCGCGCCCCATCAGCTCCGACTGCCCGTCCGCCACCGGGTAGTTGAGCTCCAGGTTCACCGGGGTGCGGCCACTGTCCTCCGCGAGCACCGACCCGGGGTGCGGCGGCGCGGCCCGGACGAACGTGCCGCGCCCGACCTCGCCCACCACCAGGCCCCGCCGCACCAGCTCCCCGTACGCCCGGATCGCGGTGGAGACCGCCACCCGGTGGCGGCGCGCGAACGTCCGCTGGGGCGGCAGCCGGTCGCCCGGCCGCAGCCTTCCGTCGGCTATCGCCGCCGCGACCCCGTCCGCCAGCCGCAGGTAGTCCATCCCGCCTCCAGAGCCCCGCCCGCATTGCACCGAGAGCAAAGATCTTATTGCACCGAGCAGTTGGGCCCGCCTAGCCTCCTGACATGCCCACCACCTACACCGACCGGGGCACGGGCGACGCCCTGCTCCTGGTCCACGGCCACCCCTTCGACCGCACGATGTGGGACCCCCAGATCGAGGAGTTCGCGCGGACGCACCGGGTCGTCGCCCCCGATCTGCGCGGCTACGGCAGCGCGCCCGTCACCCCCGGCACCACCCTCCTCTCCGACTTCGCGCGGGACGTCCGGGCGCTCGCCGACCGGCTCGGCATCGCGCGCTTCACCCTCGGCGGGCTCTCCATGGGCGGCCAGATCGTCATGGAGTGCTACCGCCTCTTCCCCGAGCGGATCAGCGCCCTGCTCCTGGCGGACACCTTCCCGGCCGCCGAGACCCCGGCCGGCCGCACCGCCCGCCGCGAGACGGCCGACCGGCTCGTACGCGAGGGCATGAGGCCGTACGCCGACGAGGTCCTGGAGAAGATGGTGGCGCCGTACGCGGACGCGGGGGTCAAGGCGCATGTGCACCGGATGATGACCGCGACCGACCCCGAGGGCGCCGCCGCCGCGCTGCGCGGGCGCGCCGAGCGGCCCGACTACCGGGAGCTGCTCACCACCGTCACCGTGCCCACTCTGATCGTGGTGGGCCGCGACGACACGTACACCCCGGTCGCCGACGCCGAGGCGATGCACGCGTCGGTCCCCGGGTCCGCCCTGGTGGTCGTGGAGGGGGCGGCCCATCTGCCCAATCTGGAGCGGCCCGAGGAGTTCAACGCGGCCCTGCGCACCCTTCTGACGGGCTGAGCGCGCCGCTCCCCGGCGGCGGACGCGGGCCGGCGTCGGCCGTACCGGCGAACCCTTCGGCCTTACGGCGAACCCGTCGCCCGGGGG
>NZ_JBJHPC010000076.1:0-18832 GCF_045257485.1 Streptomyces sp. YS-3
TCGAGGGAGGCGGGGGGTGTGGTGCCCGGCGCGGGGCTGAGGGTGCGGGTCTCGTCGTCGGCCATGGGGCCATCATAGAATCATGGGATGATTGGTTGTCCACTCGCCCGGACGGCCGCGAGATGATGGCCGCACGACGGTCCGCGCACGGGCCGGCCACGGCCAAGGCCACGGCCCTGGCCACGGCACCCAAACTAAGGAGCGGCATGGCGCTGAGCTCTCCCCGGCGGTCCGCCCTCGCCGACCAGGTGATCGCGCAACTGCGCAACCAGATCACCTCGGGCGAGTGGCCGGTGGGGTCGCGCATCCCCACCGAGCCCGAGCTGGTCGAGCAGCTGGGGGTGGCGCGCAACACGGTCCGCGAGGCGGTCCGGGCGCTGGCGCACAACGGCCTGCTCGACATCCGCCAGGGCTCCGGCACGTACGTCGTCGCGACGAGCGAGCTGGCGGGTGTGATGCACCGGCGGTTCGCGGACGCCGACCCCCGCCATGTGGCCGAACTGCGCTCCACCCTGGAGTCATCGGCGGCCCGGCTGGCGGCCGAACGGCGTACGTCACGTGATCTGGCCCAGCTGGACGCGCTCCTCGCCCGGCGCGAGGAGGCGTGGGAGTCGGGTGACGCGGAGGCGTTCGTGGCCGCCGACTCCACGCTGCACCTGGCGATCGTCGCGGCCTCGCACAACGACGTCCTCACCGAGCTCTACGCCGACCTCGGCGACCTCCTGCGCGACTGGCTCCGCGACGACGTGGGCCGTGAGCTGCGCCCGGAGAACCACATGGACCACGCGCGCCTCGTCGAGGCGATCCGGTCGGGCGACGCGGAGACGGCCGCCACGGAGGCGGCGGGCCACGCCTTCTTCTGCCTGTCCGAACGGCTCTAGGGCAGCGCTCCGGCGCCGCCGGGCCGGGCCTCGGAGGACGGGGACGACGCCTCCGGGGACGGGGACGGTGACGCGAGCGAGGACGGGGACGCAGCCGGGGACGGGGACGCGCCCGCCTTCTCGTGGGTGACCCACACCGCCCGCACCTCCTTCCAGCACCGGTCGGTGAGCCGTACGGTCTCGGCCGGCCCCACCTGCACCGGGGCCGCGTCCGCGTCGATGTCCCACCAGCGAGTGCACTCGGTGTGCAGCCGCACCCGGTCGGCGTCGGGGTACGGGTTGTGGCAGTACGCGATCACGTGCGAGCCCCGCACCAGGGTGTTGCAGTCGGCCCCGAAAGGCTCGATGGGCGCGGGCGGGGCGGGCTCGTCCGAGGTGGCGGCCCGGACGACCGAGGGGGCCGCGACGGCGGCGAGGGCCGTGAGCAGCAGCGCCGCGAGGGCGACGGCTCGGCGCTGGGCCGTACGCAAGGGTCGCAACCGCCCCACCTCCTCCCCGGCCGACTGCCCGACATGTCCGCTTCGATCAGTCTGCGGGGAGTTGGCCCGGCACGCACGACGGCCGCCCCCCGTCCGCGCGATGCGGACGGGGGGCGGCCGTGGAAAAGAGGGGCTCAGGCACCCATCATGTGCACGCCACCGTCGACGTGGACGATCTCACCCGTGGTCTTCGGGAACCAGTCCGAGAGCAGGGCCACGATGGCGCGGCCGGCCGGCTCGGGGTCGGCCATGTTCCACTCCAGGGGGGAGCGGGTGTTCCACACGTCCGCCAGGTCCGAGAAGCCCGGGATGGACTTCGCGGCCATGGAGCCGATCGGGCCCGCCGAGACCAGGTTGCAGCGGATGCCCTCCTTGCCCAGGTCGCGGGCGAGGTAGCGGGAGGTCGCCTCCAGGGCGGCCTTCGCCGGGCCCATCCAGTCGTACTGCGGCCAGGCGAACTGCGCGTCGAAGGTCAGACCGACCACCGCGGCGCCGGAGCTCATCAGCGGGCGGCAGGCCATGGTCAGCGACTTCAGCGAGAACGCCGAGACGTGCATCGCCGTCGAGACCGACTCGAACGGGGTGTTGAGGAAGTTGCCGCCGAGGGCGTCCTGCGGGGCGAAGCCGATGGAGTGGACTACGCCGTCCAGGCTGCCGAGCTCGTCCTTGACCAGGCCCGCGAGCCGGTCCAGGTGCTCCTGGTTGGTCACGTCGAGCTCGATGACCTTGGTGGGCTTCGGGAGCTTCCTGGCGATGCGCTCGGTCAGGGTGGGGCGCGGGAAGGCGGTCAGGATGACCTCGGCGCCCTGCTCCTGGGCCAGCTTGGCGGCGTGGAAGGCGATGGAGGACTCCATCAGCACACCCGTGATGAGGATGCGCTTGCCGTCGAGAATTCCGCTCATGTGATCAGTGACCCATGCCCAATCCGCCGTCAACCGGGATGACGGCACCAGTGATGTACGAGGCGTCGTCCGAGGCGAGGAAGCTGACCGCGGCGGCGATCTCCTCGGGCTGCGCGTAGCGGCCCAGCGGCACTCCCGAAAGGATCGAGGTGCGCTGCTCGTCGGTGAGCACCTTGGTCATGTCGGTGTCGACAAAACCGGGCGCGACGACGTTGAACGTGATGTTGCGGGAGCCCAGCTCGCGCGCGAGGGAGCGGGCGAACCCGACGAGACCGGCCTTGGAGGCCGCGTAGTTGGCCTGGCCGGGCGAGCCCATCAGACCGACGACGGACGAGATCAGGACGACACGGCCCTTCTTGGCGCGCAGCATGCCGCGGTTGGCGCGCTTGACGACCCGGAAGGTGCCGGTGAGGTTGGTGTCGAGGACCGAGGTGAAGTCCTCCTCGGACATCCGCATCAGCAGCTGGTCCTTGGTGACCCCGGCGTTGGCGACGAGCACCTCGACGGGCCCGTGGGCCTCCTCGATCTGCTTGTAGGCCTGCTCCACCTGCTCGGCGTCGGTGATGTCGCACTTGACGGCGAGGAACCCCTCCTTCTGGAGGGCGTCCGGCTCCCCGGAGCGGTAGGTGATCGCGACCTTGTCGCCCGTGGAGGCGAAAGCGCGGGCGATGGCGAGGCCGATGCCCCGGTTTCCTCCGGTGACGAGAACCGAGCGGCTCAACGGATCACCCTTTCGATAGCGGTTTCGTACTTCCGCAAACTATCGGTACCGGCAGGTGTACGGGGAATCGACCTGTGACAGTGGCGTACGGAAAGCGCTGTGGGGTCCCTACAGAAAGGGATAGGCAGGCGGCCCCGAACCGCGACATGATCGGGGCGACCGGTCTCACACGACAGGAGACGACTGTGCCCTCAGGGACCCATTCCCTCGACGAAGCCTTCACGGCGCTGCCGCTGCGGGCCCTCGCCGACGCCGCGCTGGCGCGGGCCCGCGCGCTCGGCGCCGCCCATGCCGACTTCCGCCTGGAGCGGGTGCGCAGCGCGGCCTGGCGGCTGCGGGACGCCCGGCCCGCCGGGTCCTCCGACACCACGGACCTCGGTTACGCGGTCCGGGTGGTGCACGGCGGCGCCTGGGGCTTCGCCTCCGGGGTCGACCTCACCATGGACGCCGCCGCCAAGGTCGCCTCGCAGGCGGTCGCGATGGCGAAGCTGTCCGCGCGGGTGATCGCCGCCGCGGGGTCCGACGAGCGCGTGGAGCTGGCGGACGAGCCGGTGCACTCCGAGAAGACCTGGATCTCGGCCTACGGCATCGACCCCTTCTCCGTACCGGACGAGGAGAAGAGCGCCCTGCTCGCCGACTGGAGCGAGCGGCTGCTGCGGGCGGACGGGGTGGCGCACGTGGACGCCTCGCTGCTCACCGTCCACGAGAACAAGTTCTACGCGGACACCGCGGGCACGGTCACCACCCAGCAGCGGGTCCGGCTGCATCCGCAGCTCACCGCGGTCGCGGTGGACGACAAGAGCGGTGAGTTCGACTCGATGCGCACGCTCGCCCCGCCGGTGGGGCGCGGCTGGGAGTACCTGACGGGCACCGGCTGGGACTGGGACGCGGAGCTGGAGCAGATCCCCGCGCTGCTCGCCGAGAAGATGCGGGCGCCGAGCGTGCAGGCGGGCACCTACGACCTGGTGGTGGACCCGTCCAACCTGTGGCTGACCATCCACGAGTCGATCGGCCACGCCACCGAGCTGGACCGGGCGCTCGGCTACGAGGCGGCGTACGCGGGCACCTCGTTCGCCACCTTCGACCAGCTGGGCAAGCTGGCGTACGGCTCCTCGGTCATGAACGTCACCGGTGACCGCACCGCCGAGCACGGGCTCGCGACGATCGGGTACGACGACGAGGGCGTCCAGGCGCAGTCCTGGGACCTGGTGAAGGACGGCACGCTGGTCGGCTACCAACTGGACCGCCGGATCGCCAGGCTGACGGGGCTGGGCCGTTCCAACGGCTGCGCCTTCGCGGACTCCCCCGGCCATGTGCCGGTCCAGCGCATGGCCAACGTCTCGCTCCGGCCGGACCCGGGCGGGCTCTCCACGGAGGACCTGATCGGGGGTGTGGAGCGCGGTATCTACGTGGTCGGCGACCGCTCCTGGTCGATCGACATGCAGCGCTACAACTTCCAGTTCACCGGGCAGCGGTTCTTCCGCATCGAGAACGGCCGGCTGGCGGGCCAGCTGCGCGATGTCGCCTACCAGGCGACGACCACGGACTTCTGGGGCTCGATGGAGAAGGTGGGCGGCCCGCAGACGTACGTCCTGGGCGGCGCCTTCAACTGCGGCAAGGCCCAGCCGGGCCAGGTGGCGGCGGTCTCCCACGGCTGCCCCTCGGCCCTGTTCCGCGGCGTCAACATTCTGAACACCACGCAGGAGGCCGGGCGATGAGCTCTCGTACGACCGTCAAGCCGCACGAGATCGTCGAGCGGGCGCTCGCGCTGTCGACCGCCGACGGGTGCGTCGTCATCGCGGACGAGCACTCCTCCGCCAATCTGCGCTGGGCCGGCAACGCGCTCACCACCAACGGCGTGACCCGCGGGCGCACCCTCACCGTCATCGCGACCGTCGACGGGGCCGAGGGCACGGCGTCGGGCGTGGTGTCGCGGTCCGCCGTGACCGCCGACGACCTGGAGCCGCTGGTCCGGGCGGCGGAGGCGGCGGCGCGCGGCGCCGGGCCCGCCGAGGACGCCCGGCCGCTGGTCGAGGGCGTCCCGGTGGCCGCCGACTTCACCGACGCGCCCGCCGAGACCTCCTCGGCCGTCTTCACGGACTTCGCCCCCGCCCTCGGTGAGGCCTTCGCGCGGGCCCGCTCGGGCGGACGCGAGCTGTACGGCTTCGCCAACCACGAGATGACCTCCTCCTACCTGGGCACCTCCACCGGCCTGCGGCTGCGCCACGACCAGCCCACCGGCACCCTGGAGCTCAACGCCAAGTCGCCGGACCGGGCGCGCTCCGCCTGGGCCGGGCGGTCCACCCGGGACTTCAAGGACGTCGACCCGGGCGCCCTCGACGAGGAGCTCGCGGTCCGGCTGGGCTGGGCCGAGCGCCGTATCGACCTGCCGGCGGGCCGGTACGAGACGCTGCTGCCCCCCACCGCCGTGGCCGACCTGCTGATCTACCAGCTGTGGTCGTCGAACGCGCGGGACGCCACCGAGGGCCGGACCGTGTTCTCCAAGCCCGGCGGCGGTACCCGGCTCGGCGAGAGGCTGGCCCGGCTGCCGCTGACGCTGCGCAGCGACCCCAACGAGCCGGGTCTGGAGTCCGCCCCCTTCCAGCTGGCGCACTCCTCCGGCGACGACGCCTCCGTCTTCGACAACGGTCTGCCCCTGTCCCCCACCGACTGGATGCGGGACGGGAAGCTGGAGCGGCTGATCACCACCCGGCACAGCGCGGCGCTCACCGGGCTGCCCGTGACGCCCTCGATCGGGAACCTGGTCCTGGACGGCGGCGGCGAGCGCTCGCTTGAGGAGATGGTCGCGGCCACGGAGCGGGGCCTGCTGCTGACCTGCCTCTGGTACATCCGCGAGGTGGACCCGGCGACGCTGCTGCTCACGGGGCTGACCCGGGACGGGGTCTATCTGGTCGAGAACGGCGAGGTGGTGGGGGAGGTCAACAACTTCCGGTTCAACGAGTCGCCGGTGGACCTGCTGTCGCGCGCCACCGAGGCCGGTCGCACCGAGAAGACCCTGCCGAGGGAGTGGAGCGACTGGTTCACCCGGGCCGCGATGCCCGCCCTGCGGGTGCCGGACTTCAATATGAGCTCGGTCAGCCAGGGCGTCTGACCCCCATACACTGGCTGCTGCACATCCGTACCCGGACCTAGGAGACGTACGACCGTGACGGACATCGTCGATGAGCTGCAGTGGCGCGGGCTGATCGCCCTCTCCACTGACGAGGACGCACTGCGCAAGGCGTTCGCGGACGGTCCTGTCACGTTCTATTGCGGCTTCGACCCGACCGCCCCCAGCCTGCACCTGGGCAACCTGGTGCAGATCCTGACCATGCGGCGGATCCAGCAGGCGGGCAACCGCCCGCTGGGTCTGGTCGGCGGGGCGACCGGTCTGATCGGTGACCCCAAGCCGAACTCGGAGCGCACGCTGAACGCGCCCGAGGTCGTCGCGGGCTGGGTCGAGCGGCTGCGCGGGCAGATCGAGCCGTTCCTCGACTTCGAGGGCCCGCACGCCGCGACCATGGTCAACAACCTGGACTGGACGTCGGGTCTTTCGGCCATCGAGTTCCTGCGCGACGTCGGCCAGCACTTCCGGGTCAACAAGATGATCGCGAAGGAGGCGGTCGCGCGGCGGCTCAACTCCGACGTGGGCATCAGCTACACCGAGTTCAGCTACCAGATCCTCCAGGGCATGGACTTCCTGGAGCTCTACCGGCGCTACGGCTGTGTGCTCCAGACCGGCGGCAGCGACCAGTGGGGCAACCTCACCGCGGGCACCGACCTGATCCACCGGGTCGCCCCGGAGGCCGAGGTGCACGCGCTGGCCACCCCGCTGATCACCAAGGCCGACGGCACCAAGTTCGGCAAGACGGAGTCCGGCACGGTCTGGCTGGACCCCGAGCGCACCACGCCGTACGCCTTCTACCAGTTCTGGCTGAACGCGGACGACCGCGATGTCTCCAAGTTCCTGCGGATCTTCAGCTTCAGGTCCCGCGAGGAGATCGAGGAGCTGGAGCGGCTCACCGAGGAGCGCCCGCAGGCACGCGCCGCGCAGCGCGCGCTCGCCGAGGAGCTGACGACGCTGGTGCACGGCCCCGACCAGTGCGCGGCGGTCGTCGCCGCGTCGAAGGCGCTGTTCGGCCAGGGTGAGCTGGCGGAGCTGGACGAGGCGACGCTCGCCGCCGCCCTGTCCGAGCTGCCGCACGCCGAGGTCGCCGAACTCGGCCTGGTGGTGGACCTGTTCGCCGAGGTGGAGCTGGTGGCGAGCAAGTCGGCGGCCCGGCGCACGGTGAAGGAGGGCGGCGCCTACGTGAACAACGCGAAGGTGACGTCCGAGGACGCGGTGGTCACCGCCGGCGATCTGCTGCACGGCCGCTGGCTGGTGCTGCGCCGGGGCAAGAAGAACCTGGCCGCGATCGAGGTCAAGGGCGCCTGACCCGCGCGTACGGTCCGAAGAGGCAGGGGGGCGGTTCCGTCATGGGACCGCCCCCCGCGCCGTACGCCGTAGGGCCCGCCGTGCCGTCAGGCCCGCTGCCGGTTGCCGCGCATCGCCATGTAGAGCATGTCGCCGAGGGCGACGAGGACGACCGCCGCGGCGATCTGGAGGCCGTGCCGGCCCCAGTCGATGCCCTTGGTCTCCGCGATACCGATCGATCGCGCGATGGCGTTGCCGACCACACCGCCGATGATGCCGAAGATGGTGGTCAGCCAGAGGGGACTGTGCTGCTTGCCGGGGAGGATCGCCTTCGCGATCAGTCCCAGCACGAACCCGACGATGATCGCCCACAACCAGCCCATCGCTGCCTCCTCTTTCCGCTCGGCGGAGCACTCAGCCGAGGACTCCGCCCTACATGAGCAGTCGCAGTCAGTGTTGACCCATCCGCCATACGGCGCATGTCGGACACGTCCGTACGCAGTACGGATCGGATCAATCACGCACGCCGGACCGGCCCCGGTCTCGAACCCGGCGGATCCCGGGCGTACCGTGTGAAGAGTCCGGTCCGGGGAGAGTCCGGTGTGGAGTCGGGTGGTGGAGCAGATGCGGAAGCGGAGCGGAGCCGAGGTCTTCCGGATCACCGGGGCCCGGCAGGGTCTGGCGGAGGACGTGCGAGGGCGGCAGCGCCGCTATGTGATCTCGATGTCCGTCCGTACGGTGTCGGTGGTGCTGACGGCGGTGCTGTGGAACATCGAACGCCCTGTCGCGATCGTGACCCTGGTACTGGGAGCCCTGCTCCCTTATGTGGCTGTGGTGATCGCCAACGCGGGGCGGGAGAACGCTCCTTCGCTGCCGTCGACGTTCGTGCCCGCGCCCGCGCGGCCCATGCTCGGAGCCGCCCCGGTGGGCGGTCCGGCGGAACCCGCGCAGGGTCCCGGAGCCCCTGACCACGAACCGTGGTCACGCGAGCAGACCTGATCCGTCACCGTCCGCAAAGCTCAAGAAAAGCTCAGATCAATCATGAAGTTCCAGTGCACCGCACCGGGTCCCCCGTGACATACTGCGTAAGCGCTCCGCATCCCCCGTCGGAGCGACGGACCGACGCCGGGCAGCTCCCCCCGTGGCTGCTCGGCGTCGCCATGTCACCCCCCATTCATGGCGCAGAATGTATCCGTGAGTGACGAGATCGCCGACCAAGCGCCCGTGTGTTCCGCCAAGGGCTGCCGCACCGCGGCACTGTGGGTCCTGGCCTGGAACAACCCGAAGATCCACACGCCGGAGCGGCGCAAGACCTGGCTCGCGTGCGACGAACACCGCGAGCACCTCTCCCAGTTCCTGGACGTACGGGGATTCCTCAAGGACGTGGTGGCCCTGAGCGAGTGGGAGTCAGCCGCCGATCGCTGACATCGGACGGTCGGGCTGGAGGAACGCCGGGTCGTCCAGACCGGATCCGGCCTTCTTTCCCCACATCGCCAGCCGCCACAGCCGGGCGATCTCCTCGTCCGGCGCGCCCGAGCGGAGCGCGCCCCGCAGATCCGACTCCTCGCGCGCGAAGAGGCAGGTGCGGACCTGGCCGTCGGCGGTGAGCCGGGTCCGGTCGCAGGCCGCGCAGAACGGGCGGGTGACCGAGGCGATGACGCCGACCCGGTGCGGTCCGCCGTCCACCACCCAGCGCTCGGCGGGCGCGGAGCCGCGCTCGTCGTCGCCCTCGGGGGTGAGGGTGAACCGGGTACGCAGCGAGGTGAGGATGTCACCCGCCGTGATCATGCCGTCGCGCTTCCAGCCGTGCTGGGCGTCGAGTGGCATCTGCTCGATGAACCGCAGCTCGTAGTCGTGCGCCACGGCCCAGGCCAGCAGGTCGGGGGCCTCGTCGTCGTTGAGCCCCGGCATCAGGACCGCGTTGACCTTGACCGGGGTGAGTCCGGCGGCGCGGGCGGCCTCCATGCCCTCGATGACGTCCTTGTGCCGGTCGCGGCGGGTGAGGGTCTTGAAGACCTCGGGGCGCAGGGTGTCGAGGGAGACGTTGACCCGGTCGAGACCGGCCGCCTTCAGCGCTGCGGCGGTGCGCTTCAGACCGATGCCGTTGGTGGTGATCGACATCCGGGGGCGCGGCTCCAGGGCCGCGCAGCGCTCCACGATGCCGACCAGGCCCGGCCGCAGCAGCGGCTCGCCGCCGGTGAAGCGGACCTCGGTGACGCCGAGGCCGGTCACGGCGATGCGGATGAGGCGGACGATCTCGTCGTCGGTCAGCAGGTCCGGCTTGGCCAGCCACTGCAGGCCCTCTTCCGGCATGCAGTACGTACACCGCAGATTGCAGCGGTCCGTGAGCGAGACACGCAGGTCAGTGGCCACACGGCCGTATGTGTCGATGAGCACTGTGGGCCCCCTCCCCCGATTACCGGTTGGTGTATACAGCCGAGCCTACGTGAGAGGGGCGACAACGGCGGGGGCCGTTTGACACGAGGTGCGGCGCGGGCGCGTCGTAGGACCCTACGACGCGCCCGCGGCCCGTGCCCGTGCCGGTGCCTTAGTGGGCGCCGACTCCGCTGAGGGACTTGACCTCCAGCTCGGCGTACTTGCCGGCGTCCGGCTCCTCCTTGGACAGGAGCGATCCGATCACGCCGAGCAGGAAGCCGACGGGGATCGAGATCAGGCCGGGGTTCTCCAGCGGGAACCAGTGGAAGTCCATGCCCTTGAACATGGACGTCTTGGGGTTGCCGGAGACGACCGGTGAGAACAGTACGAGCACGACCGCCGTGGTGAGACCGCCGTAGATCGACCACAGCGCGCCCTGGGTGGTGAAGCGCTTCCAGAAGAGGCTGTAGAGGATGGTCGGCAGGTTGGCGGAGGCGGCGACCGCGAAGGCGAGCGCCACCAGGCCGGCGACGTTGAGGTCGCGGGCGAAGGCGCCGAGCGCGATGGCGACGGCCCCGATGAGGACGGTGGCCCAGCGCGCCGCCCTGACCTCCTCCTTCTCGGTCGCCTTCCCCTTGCGGATGACGTTGGCGTAGATGTCGTGCGCGAAGGAGGACGAGGAGGCGAGGGTGAGGCCCGCGACGACCGCGAGGATCGTGGCGAAGGCGACCGCCGAGATCACCGCGAGCAGGATCGCGCCCCCGTTGGAGCCGCTGCCGCCGCCGATCTCCAGGGCCGCCAGGGGCGCCGCGGTGTTGCCCGCCGGGTTGGAGGCGATGATGTCGCCCGGCTTGAGCAGGGCCGCCGCGCCGAAGCCGAGCACGATCGTCATCAGATAGAAGGCGCCGATGATGCCGATCGCCCAGTTCACCGACTTACGGGCGGCCTTGGCGGTGGGGACGGTGTAGAAGCGGATCAGGATGTGCGGCAGTCCCGCGGTGCCGAGCACCAGGGCGAGGCCGAGCGAGATGAAGTCGAGCTTGGAGGTGCCGGTCTTGCCGTACTTGAGGCCCGGCTCCAGGAAGGCGCTGCCCTTGCCGCTGTTCTCGGCTGCCTTGCCGAGCAGGTCGGAGAGGTTGAAGTCGAACTTCAGCAGGATCAGGAAGGTGATCAGGATGGTGCCCGCGATGAGCAGGACCGCCTTGACCATCTGGACCCAGGTGGTGCCCTTCATCCCGCCGATCGTCACGTACACGATCATGAGGACGCCGACCAGGGCGACGATGAGGACCTTGCCAGCGTCGCTGGTGATGCCGAGCAGCAGCGAGACCAGCACGCCCGCGCCGGCCATCTGCGCCAGCAGGTAGAAGATCGAGACGACGATGGTGGAGGTGCCGGCCGCCGTCCGTACGGGCCGCTGGCGCATCCGGTAGGCGAGGACGTCGCCCATGGTGTAGCGGCCGGAGTTGCGCAGCGGCTCGGCGACCAGGAGCAGCGCCACCAGCCAGGCGACCAGGAAGCCGATGGAGTACAGGAAGCCGTCGTAGCCGAAGAGCGCGATGGCACCGGCGATGCCGAGGAAGGACGCGGCGGACATGTAGTCGCCGGAGACCGCCAGGCCGTTCTGGAAGGCGGTGAACTGCCGGCCGCCCGCGTAGAAGTCGGCCGCGCTCCTGGTCTGGCGGCCCGCCCAGACGGTGATGACCAGGGTCGCGGCGACGAACACCGCGAACAGGGTGATGATCAGTGGCCGGTGTTCGCTGGTGGCGGTCGCCGCGAGCGGGAGGTGGCTGTAGGGGGCGCTCATGCGTCGGCCTCCATGCGGGACTTGATGGCCTGGGCGCGGGGGTCGAGCTTGGTGGCGGCGTAGCGCGCGTAGAACCAGGCGATGAGGAAGGTGGTGAGGAACTGGGCGAGGCCGAAGACCAGGGCCACGTTGATGTTGCCGAACAGCTTGTGGCCCATGAAGCCGCCCGCGTAGTTGGACAGCAGGACGTACAGCAGGTACCAGGCGATGAAGGCGACGGTGAGCGGGAACGCGAACCGGCGGTGGGTGCGGCGCAGTTCGGCGAACTCCTCGCTCGCCTGCATCTCGACGAACCTGTGGGTGGGGGGCTGGACGGGATGCGTGTCGGTACCGCTTTGGGGCGGTGGCACGTCGGTGGCCACGGAGTCTCCTTGTGCTGCGGGTGCGGTGGGGATGGACGGCAAGGGGGACCTCACTGTCGGGGACGGGTGATGGCGGTCCCCCTGACAACGGCACGGAGGCCGTCGCGACTCGGTTCAGACCGGCCGTTTTTCTCCGGGACCGGCGCACGGACGGGTGCCCTGGCCGTGCGCGGCGGCCTCCGGTGCGATGTTCTCGGAGCAACCCGCCCGAATTCATTGATGGGCCCGCATGATCAGCGATAGCTTCGCTGGTCATGTACCCGTCCACTCGTGACCCGCGGGTGGACGGCTCTCACGGATGATGTGGAGAACCCATGGCTCATCTGGGATCCGGACGGCGGCGGGCCCTCGCGCTCCCCGCCGGCCTGGCGCTCACGGCCTCGCTCGGCTTCCTTCCGACGGCCACGGCCTCGGCCGCGCCGGCCCCGGCCGCCGACGGCCCGAACCTGTCGTACGTCGTCAACACCACGGGCGGACACGGCACTTCGGCCCGGGTGCAGAAGGCGATAGCGAAGGCGGGCGGCACGGTCGTCGTCAGTTACGACCGGATAGGCGTGGTCGTCGCGCACTCCACGAACCCCGCGTTCGCGCAGGAGATACGCCGGGCCAGGGGCGTCTCCTCGGCCGGTGCCACCCGCACCACCCCGCTGACGGCGCAGGCCACCACCGAGGAGGGCACCACCCAGGCCCTCACCCCGGCCGAGGCCGCGAAGGCGAAGGCGGCTGCCGCGCCCGGCCAGGAGCCGCTGGAGGCCAACCAGTGGGACCTGCGGGCGATCGGCGCCGACAAGGCCGCCAAGATCTACCCAGGCAGCCGCCGGGTCACCGTCGGCGTCATCGACACCGGGGTCGACGACACCCATCCGGACCTCGCCCCGAACTTCTCCGCCTCCCAGTCGGCCAACTGCGTGGGCGGCGTCGCCGACACCTCGCCGGGCGCCTGGCGGCCGTACGTGGGCGGCAGCGACCACGGCACGCATGTCGCGGGCGAGATCGCCGCGGCCCGCAACGGGATCGGGGTCGCGGGCGTCGCGCCCGGGGTGAAGGTCGCCGGGATCAAGGTCGCCGAGCAGGGCAGCGGGCTGTTCTTCACCGAGGCGGTGGTCTGCGGGTTCGTCTTCGCCGCCGAGCACCACATCGACATCACCAACAACAGCTATTACGTGGACCCCTGGTACTTCAACTGCAAGAGCGACCCGGACCAGAAGGCCCTGCTCGACGCGGTGACCCGGGCCAGCAAGTACGCCGAGCACAAGGGCGTCCTGAACGTGGCGGCGGCCGGCAACGAGAACTTCGACCTCTCCAAGCACGCCCTCACCGACACCACCAGCCCGGACGACCAGCCCGCCCCGCACCCGACGGTGACCGTGGACCCGGCCAAGTGCCCGGACATCCCGGCCCAGTTGCCGGGTGTGGTCACGGTTTCGGCGACCGGCGTGCAGAACGTCAAGTCGTACTACTCCAGCTATGGCCTCGGCCAGATCGACGTGGCGGCGCCCGGCGGGGACAAGTACCAGATCCCGGACACCCCGGACAAGAACGGGCGCATCCTGGCGACGCTGCCGGGCGGCCAGTACGGCTACAAGCAGGGCACGTCCATGGCCACCCCGCACGTCGTGGGCGTCGCCGCGCTGCTGAAGTCCAAGCACCGCTGGGCGTCCCCGGCCGACCTGCGGGAGATGCTCAAGGAGCAGGCCGTCAACCCCGGCTGCCCCACCGGTCTGTACGACCCGGACGGCAACGGTGTCCAGGACTCCACCTGTGAGGGCGGCAGGCACGTCAACGGCTTCTACGGCCACGGCGTCGTCAACGCGCTGAGCGCGGTCACCGAGTAGCACGACGACCGGCGGGCGCGGCCCCAGCGGTCGCGCCCGCCGCGGAGCTCCTTCCCGTACGTACCGAGACATCCGTCAGTCACATGGAGAACCCATGACGTCGCACCTCTCCCGTACGCACCTCTCCCGCAGGCAGCGCGCCCTCGCCGTCTCCGTGGTGATGGCGACCGCCGCCGCGCTCGCGGTCCTGCCGGGCACGGCGTCGGCCGCGCCCGGCGCCGGCGCCGCGCAGGCCGCGCCCGCCGCCGACGCCTCCTCGCTCAGCTATGTCGTCAACCTCCGTAAGGGATACGGGCACGCCGACAAGGTCAGAAGGGCGATCACGGCGGCCGGGGGCACGGTCGTCCAGTCCTACGACCGCATCGGGGTGATCGTCGCCCACTCCGCCGCGCCCGGCTTCGCGCAGGCCATGCGGGCGGTACGGGGCGTGGAGTCGGCCGGGGCGACCCGGACCGCGCCGCTGCCCGCGCAGACGACCACCGACGTCGGCACGCCCAAGGAGCTCAGCGCCGAGGAGGTCCGGGCCGCGGGCGCCGGGGCGACGGCGGGCGAGGACCCGCTGGAGCCGCTCCAGTGGGACCTGAAGGCCATCAAGGCCGACAAGGCGCACGAGAAGACCCTGGGCAGCTCACGGGTGACCGTGGGCGTCATCGACACCGGCGTGGACGACACCCACCCGGACATCGCGCCCAACTTCGACCGCTCCAAGTCGGTGAGCTGCATCGGCGGGAAGCCGGACACCTCCGACGGCGCCTGGCGGCCGTTCACCACCGGCGGCTCCCCGCACGGCACGCATGTGGCGGGTGAGATAGCCGCGGCGAAGAACGGGGTCGGTGTCACCGGGGTGGCGCCCGGAGTGAAGGTCGCCGCGATCAAGGTCTCCACCCAGGGCGGCAGCTTCTTCTATACGGAGGCCGTCGTCTGCGGCTTCATGTGGGCCGCCGACCACGGCATCGACGTCACCAACAACAGCTATTACACCGACCCCTGGTACTTCAACTGCAAGACCGACCCGGACCAGAAGGCGCTGGTCGAGGCGATCACCCGGGCGAGCCGGTACGCCGAGTCCCGGGGCACGGTCAACGTGGCGGCGGCCGGCAACGAGAGCTACGACCTCGCGGCCGACTCGATCACCGACCCGGCCAGCCCCAACGACTCCACCCCGGGCGACCGGAAGATCGACCCGAGCACCTGCCTCGACATCCCCACCCAGCTGCCGGGGGTCGTCACGGTCGCCGCGACCGGGGCCAAGGGCCTGAAGTCCTCGTTCTCCAACTACGGCCTGGGCGTCATCGACGTGGCGGCGCCGGGCGGCGACTCCACGGCCTACCAGGCGCCGCAGGCCCCGGCCACCAGCGGGCTGATCCTCGGCCCGGTGCCCGGCGGCAAGTGGGCGTACATGGCGGGCACCTCGATGGCGACCCCGCACGTGGTGGGCGTGGCCGCGCTCCTCAAGTCGGCGCACCCGCACGCGCCCGCCTGGAAGATCAAGGAGCTCCTGAAGGAGGGCGCGGACCCGACCGCCTGCCCCGTCCCGTACGACCTCGACGGCGACGGCAAGGCGGACGCGGTCTGCGCGGGCGGCAGGCACCACAGCGGGTTCTACGGGGCGGGGATCGTCAACGCCCTCCGCGCGGTGCGCTAGGACGCGCCGGGGCCGGGCGGGCGAGCCGCCCGGCCCCGGCGGCCCGCGCTACGGCTTGATCAGCACCTTCAGGGCCGTGCGCTCGTCCATCGCCTTGTAGCCGCCCGGGACGCCGTCGATGCCGACCGTGAGGTCGAAGACCGGGGAGGGGTCGACGGCGCCGGACAGGACGTCCGGGAGCAGCTCGGGGATGTAGGCGCGGACCGGGGCGACGCCGCCGCGCAGCGCGATGTTGCGGTCGAACATCACGCTCAGGTCGAGGCCGGTGCCGCTGCCGTGGGGGACGCCCACGTAGCCGATGGCGCCGCCGTCGCGGGTGATCTCCACGGCCGTGCGCATCGACTGCTCGGTGCCGACCGCCTCGATCACCGCGTGCGCGCCCTGGCCCCGGGTCAGCTCGCGCACGGCGTCGACGGCGGCCTCGCCGCGCTCGGCGACGATGTCCGTGGCGCCGAAGGTCCGCGCGATGTCGGTACGGGCCTGATGGCGCCCGAGGGCGATGATCCGCTCGGCGCCGAGCCGCCGGGCGGCCAGGACTCCGCAGAGCCCGACGGCCCCGTCCCCGACGACGGCGACCGTGGAGCCGCGCCGCACCCCGGCGCCGACGGCCGCGTGGTGGCCGGTGCCGAGCACGTCGGAGAGGGCGAGCAGGGCGGTGAGCAGGCGCTCGTCGGAGGCCGCGTCGGCGGGCAGCCGCACCAGCGTGCCGTCGGCGAACGGCACCCTGACCGCCTCGCCCTGGCCGCCGTCGGAGCCCACCGAGCCCCAGAAACCGCCCTGCGGGCAGGACGTCTGGAGCCCCTCGGCGCAGTACTCGCACGAGCCGTCGGACCACACGAAGGGCGCGACCACCAGGTCCCCGGCCCGGAAGCCGGTCACCTCGGAGCCCGCCTCCTCGACCACACCGAGGAACTCGTGCCCGATGCGCTGTCCGGGCTGCCGGGCGGACTCGCCCCGGTAGGCCCACAGGTCGCTGCCGCAGATACAGGCCCGCAGCACCCGCACGACCGCGTCGGTGGGGAACCGGACCACGGGGTCGGGCACGTCCTCCACCCGGATGTCGTGGGGGGCGTGGATGACGGTGGCGCGCATGGGGCAGATCCTTGCTGGTCAGTCGGGGTGCGTACGGAAACGTCCGGACGGGGAGTCCGTCTTTCACCGTACGCCTGTGCCACCGGTGGCCGCCCGCCGAGACCTCCGCGCATCACCCCGCGGCCGGTCCCGTCACCGGCGTAGGATTTCCTCCTCCGGGCCCTGGGGAGGTCAACCGCCGTGTCAGGCATGGAAGTCGCGTTCATACGGCTGGCCGGGACGGTGGCCTCCACCGTCGCCAAGTCGCTCCTGAGCCCGAGGCCCGGCGCGGGCCTGGTGTCCGCCCCCGTCCGCCCGCTGCCGCGGCCCGCGTCCCCGGAGCGGCTGGCGAAGGTCCTGGGGCGGCGCCTCACCGACGCGTACGGCGCGCTGCCGGAGCACGAGCGGACGGCGGCGGCCCAGGCCGTGGCGGACACGTTCGCGGCGGCGGGCGAGCTCACTCCGGCGTACCTGTTCTCCCTCGGCCTGGACCCCGAGCGGCTGCGGGCCGGGCTCCGCCGCCCGCACCCGGGTCCGGGCGAGGCGCTCTACGAGGAGCTGCTGGGGCTCTGCTGCGCCCACGTGGTCGAGCAGCTGACCGCGCACCCCGCGTTCGCCGCCCGGGCGGCGGTGGAGCAGGTCCGGGCGGCGGGGCGCACCCACGACCTGGTGGCGGACGTACGCGACCGGCTCCCCCCGCGCGCGCAGGCGGTGGCGCTGGGCTTCGAGGAGCGGTACGCGGCCTATCTGACGCGGACGCACGGGCGCCTCGAACTGTTCGGGCTGACCCTGGGACGGTCGCGCGGCGAGTGGGCGCTCGACACGGCCTACATCAGCCTCGCGGTGAGCGGGGAGCGCGAGGACTTCGGCCCGGCCCGGGGCGACCAGGTCGCGGTCAGGGCCGAGCAGGCGCTCGCCGGCGCCGACCGGCTGGTGCTGCGGGGCCCCGCCGGTTCCGGCAAGAGCACCCTGGTGCAGTGGCTGGCCCTCAACGCGGCCCGGCGCACCTTCACCGGCGAGCTGGCGGACTGGAACCGGTGCGTCCCCTTCGTTCTGCGGCTGCGCGCCTTCACCCAGGCCGACGCGCTCCCGCTGCCCGACGAGTTCCTGCGGGCGGCCGGGGTGCCGCTGCACGGGGCGGCGCCCGCGGGCTGGGCGGAGCAGGTGCTCGCGGAGGGCCGCGGGCTCGTCCTGGTGGACGGTGTGGACGAGGTCCCCGTACGGCTGCGCCACCGCACCGAGGCCTGGCTGAAGTCGCTGATCGCCGCCTTTCCGCACGCCCGGTACGTCGTCACCACCCGCCCCTCCGCGGTGCCCGTGGACTGGCTCTCCCGGCAGGACTTCGTCGCCCACTCGCTGCTGCCGATGGACCGCGACGACATCCGCACGTTCATCGGCCACTGGCACGACGCGGCGCGCGGGGAGTGCCTGGCCGACGCCGATCGCGCGCTGCTCACCACGTACGAGACCTCCCTGCGCCAGGCCGTCGGCAGCCGCCGCGATCTGGGGCGGCTGGCCACCAACCCGCTGATGTGCGCCCTGTTGTGCGCGCTCAACCGGGACCGCCGGATGCAACTGCCGCGCGCCAGGAAGGAGCTGTACGACGCGGCCCTGGACATGCTGCTCGTACGGCGGGACACGGAACGGGAGATCGCGGGCGTGGAGGGGGTCGAGCTGACCCGCGAGGAGCAGACCGCGCTCCTCCAGCGCCTGGCGTACTGGCTGATCCGCAACGCCCAGGTCGAGGCCGAGCAGGGCGAGGCCAGGGAGATGATCGCCGACTGGCTCACCGCGATGCCGCAGGTACGGGGCACTCCGGAGCAGGTCTTCGCGCATCTGCTGATCCGCAGCGGCCTGCTGCGCGAACCGGCCCCCGGGACGGTCGGGTTCGTGCACCGCACCTTCCAGGACTACCTGGGCGCGAAGGCGGCGGTGGAGTCCCGCGACTTCGGCGTGCTGGCGGCCAACGCGCACGACGACACCTGGGACGACGTGGTCCAGATGGCGGTCGGCCATGCGCGCGCGGACGAACGGGCGCGGCTGCTGAAGCAGTTGCTCCGGCGGGCCGACCGGGCGCCGAGGCTGCGGCACCGGCTGGTGCTGCTGGCGGCGGCGTGCCTGGAGCACGCACCCGAACTGGACCCGGCGATCCGGGAGTCGGTCCAGGCACGGACGCGCGAACTGCTGCCGCCGCGGTGCCTGGACGACGCGGAGGAACTGGCCAAGGTGGGCGAGTTGGTGGTCGGGCTGCTCCCTGGGCCCGAGGGGCTCGACGAGTACGAGGCGGGGGCGGTGGTGCGGATGGCTGCGGCGATCAGGGGGGATGCGGCGTTCGAGGT
>NZ_JBJHPC010000751.1:0-2916 GCF_045257485.1 Streptomyces sp. YS-3
CCCCACGCCTCCTCCGCCTCGTCCTCCCCCACGAACACCACGTCCGCCCCGCGCGCCAGCTCCAGCGACTCCCGCGGGTCGGTTCCCGGACGCCACAGCCCCGCCCGGTGGTTGACGTCGAAGGACACCAGCGGACGGCCGGGGCGGCGCACCAGCAGCGTCCGCATCAGCTCCAGGCAGTCGTCCGACAGCGCGGCGGTGATGCCGGACAGATGCAGCATCCGCCCGGACCACACCGGACCCCACGGCACGTTCGCCACGGACATCGCGGAGGCGGCCGACCCGGCCCGGTAGTACGCGACCTCGTGCGAGCCGTGCGAGCGGTCGTCGGCGGTGCGGAAGTACACACCGGTCGGCCGTCCGGGGTCGCGGCGCACCCCGGACGTGTCCACCCCGTACGCGCCGACCGCCGAGACGAGGTGGTCCCCGAACCCGTCCGCGCCCACCCGGCTGACCCATCTCACCGTGTGCCCGGCGCCCGCCAGGGCGCACGCCACGTTGGACTCGGCGCCGCCGACCCCCCGTTCGAAGGAGGGGACATCGGCGAGGCGCCCCGGCCGGCCGGGCAGGAACGCGACCATGGACTCCCCGAGACAGACGGCATCCACGTCCACTCGTCGGCGCTCCCTTCACCATTGACCCGGCGTTGGCCCGGATGTTAGACAGCGGTAAGCGAGATACGCAACGGACGTTGCACATGATGCAACGGCTATCGCGGCAGCGAACACGGAGGCTTCCATGGGGTTCCTGGCAGGACTGGCCGAAGAGCGCGTCGACCACCGCTTCAAGGGGCTGCCCCCGGACGCCGACGGGCTGACCGTCGGTGAGCTGGCGGCCCAGCGCCGCAACCTGTTCACGGACGGCTTCACCACCCCCGTCCTCGCCCTCTCCGCCGAGCGTCTGGAGCACAACCTGACGCTGATGGAGACGTACGCGACCCGGCACGGCCTCGCCTTCGCCCCGCACGGCAAGACCTCCATGGCCCCCGAACTCTTCGCCCGCCAGCTCGACCACGGCGCCTGGGGCATCACGCTGGCCGTGCCCCACCAGGTGCGTGTGGCGCGCGCGTTCGGCGTCGAGCGGATCTTCCTCGGCAACGAGCTGGTGGACGCGGCGGCCCTGAAGTGGATCGCCGCCGAGCTGGCGCGGGACGCCGCCTTCCGGTTCATCTGCTACGTGGACTCGGTACGCGGGGTCGAGCTGATGGACGCGGCGCTCACCGGGACGGCCCGCCCGGTGGACGTCGTGGTCGAGCTGGGCGCGGGCGAGGGCGCCCGCACCGGCGCCCGTACCGAGGCCGACTGCACGGCCGTCGCCGACGCCGTGGCCGCCACCCGCACCCTGCGCCTGGTGGGCGTGGCGGGGTACGAGGCCGAGGTCCCGGGGGCCACCCCGGAGCGTGTCACGGCCTGGCTGCGCAGACTGACCGCGCTGGCGGCGGAGTTCGACAAGGCGGGCCGTTTCTCGGGGGCCGGACTCGACGAGATCGTCATCAGCGCGGGCGGCAGCGCCTGGTTCGACGCGGTGGCGGACGTCTTCGCGGAGATCCCCGAACTCTCGTTTCCCGTCCTGAAGTTGCTGCGCTCGGGGGCGTACGTCAGCCACGACGACGGCCGGTACCGCCGCGTCACGCCCTTCAACCGCGTCCCCGAGGAGGGCGCCCTGCACCCCGCGTTCCGTCTGTGGGCGCAGGTCGTCTCACGGCCCGGCCCCGGCCAGGCTTTCGTGAACGCGGGCAAGCGGGACGCGGCGTACGACCTCGACCTGCCCGAGGCGCAGGTGGTGCGCGGGGCGGACGGGACCGAGCGCCCCGCGACCGGTATCGAGGTCACCGCCCTGTCCGACCAGCACGCCTGGCTGCGCACCGACCCGGGCGTGGAGCTGGAGGTCGGCGACTGGGTGGGCCTCGGCCTCTCCCACCCGTGCACCAGCTTCGACAAGTGGCCGCTGATCCCGCTGGTGGAGGCGGACGGGACCGTCGTCGACTACATCCGCACCTACTTCTGAAGGCCCTGATGGACCTCGTCATACGCGGCGCCCGGGTGGTCGACGGCGGCGGAGGGCCCTCCTACCGCGCCGACGTCGGCCTTCGGGACGGACGGATCGCGGCGCTGCGCCGCGACGGCGGCGGCCCCCGGCTGACCGGCGCCCGTGTCCTGGACGCCGAAGGGCTGGCCCTGGCGCCCGGCTTCATCGACATGCACGCCCACTCCGACCTGGCCCTGCTGCGCGACCCGGACCACAGCGCCAAGGCCGCGCAGGGCGTCACGCTCGAAGTCCTCGGCCAGGACGGACTGTCGTACGCGCCCGTCGACGACCGCACCCTCACCGAGGTCCGCACGGCCGTCGCCGGCTGGAACGGCGGCGCGCCCGGGGACACGGACCTCGACTTCGACTGGCGCACGGTCGGCGAGTACCTGGACCGCCTCGACCACGGCTTCGACGGCGCGGGCATCGCCGTCAACGCCGCCTATCTGGTCCCGCAGGGCACGGTCCGGATGTACGCGATGGGCTGGGAGGACCGGGCGGCCTCGCCCCGGGAGCTGGACCGGATGCGGCGACTGGTGGCCGAGGGCCTGGAGCAGGGCGCGGTCGGCCTGTCCTCCGGCCTCACCTACACACCCGGCATGTACGCGCCGGACGCCGAACTGACCGCGCTGTGCGAGGTGGTGGCGCAGTACGGCGGCTACTACTGCCCCCACCACCGCTCCTACGGCGCGGGCGCCCTGCGCGCGTACGAGGAGATGGTGGAGCTCACCCGCGCGGCGGGCTGCGCGCTCCATCTGGCGCACGCCACGATGAACTTCGGCGTCAACGAGGGCCGGGCCCCCGAGCTCCTGGCCCTGCTGGACCGGGCGCTCGCCTCCGGCTCGGACATCACGCTGGACACCTATCCGTACACCCCGGGCTGTACGA
>NZ_JBJHPC010000752.1:0-2911 GCF_045257485.1 Streptomyces sp. YS-3
GCCCTGTCGGCCGCCCCGCCCCGCTTCACCTCGACGATGGCGACGCCCGCGGGCCGGTAGCCGGAGTCGACGACCGTACGCCCGGTCACGCCCAGCGCCGCCCGCCCGGAGTCGGTCACCTTGCCGCTCTTGATGATCTGGTCCGCGACCGTCCGCACCATCGAGACCGGGATGGCGAAGCCGATGCCGGGGGCCGCGCTGCCGCCCATGTCCGGGTCGGTCGCCGCCAGCGTCGGGATGCCGATGACCTCGCTGTCCAGGTTGACCAGCGCGCCGCCGCTGTTGCCGGGGTTGATCGCCGCCGACGTCTGCACCATGTTGCCGATGGTGGCGCCGGTCCCGCCGCCCGCCCGGCTCTCGGTGACCGTGCGGCCGGTCGCCGAGACGATGCCCTGGGTGACGCTGCTGGACAGCCCCAGCGGTGAGCCCATGGCCAGCACGATCTGGCCCATCTCCACCTTCGCGGAGTCGCCGAACCTGGCCGGCCTGAGCCCCTTCGGCACCGAGTCCAGCTTGATCACGGCGAGGTCCTGCTCGGGATAGGCCGCCACCAGCCTGGCCCCGATCGCGCCGCCGCCGGTGGCGGTGGACACCTTGAAGACGTTCTCGCCGCCCACCACATGGGCGTTGGTGACGATGTGCCCCTGGGTGTCGTAGACGACGCCGGAGCCCAGGCTGTTGGCCGCGTCGATCTGGACGACCGACGACAGTACGTCCTTGATCACCCTCTCGTAGTCGGCCTGGAGGCCGCCGCCGTCCGCCCTGCGCGGCGCCTCGGCCTTCCTCGGCGCGGCCACGTCGGCCCGCGCCGGGGAGGAGTGCGCACCACCGGAGCCGGCGCCTGAGCAGCCGGCCAGCAGGGCGGCCGTGGCGAGGGCCGCCGTCAGGGGGAGCAGCAGCCGGCGAACCCGGCCGCGGGTCACGGATGCATCCATGTTCCGCAGTATCGCCGCGGCCCCGGACGCAGGCCTCCCGCAACGGTCCGAACAGGTCGGGACGGCCCGATCGGCGGACTGGCCGTCGCCGGGAACACGCGTCACGCCACGAACACGGATCAGCCCACGAACACGGATCAGGCCGTCGCCAGGAACTGGGTCGCCGCCAGCTCCCCGTACAGCGGGTCCTGGGCCACCAGCTCGGCGTGGGTGCCCACCGCCCGTACCTTCCCCGCCTCCATGACCACGATCCGGTCCGCCAGCGTCACCGTGGACAGCCGGTGCGCCACCACCAGGACCGTGGTCCGCCGCGCGGCCTCCGCCACCACGTCCCGCAGCGCCAGCTCGTTGACCGCGTCCAGCTGCGAGGTCGCCTCGTCCAGGAGCAGCAGCCGCGGCCGGCGCAGCAGCGCCCGCGCGATCGCCACTCTCTGCCGCTCCCCGCCCGACAACTTGGATCCCCGGTGCCCGACCACCGTGTCCAGACCGTCCGGCAGCCGCTCCACCAACGCGTCCAGCTTGGCGCGTACGAGGACGTCCGCGATGTCGGCGTCCGTGGCGTCCGGGGCGCCGAAGACGAGGTTCTCGCGGACGGTCCCGGCCAGCACGGGGGAGTCCTGCTCGACGTAGCCGATGGCGGCGCGCAGTTCGGCCAGCGGCCAGTCGTGCACGTCCCTGCCGTCGATCAGGATCCGGCCGCCGGTCGCCTCGTAGAACCGCTCGATCAGCGCGAAGACGGTCGTCTTGCCCGCGCCCGAGGGCCCCACGAAGGCGGTCATCCCGGCGCCGGGCACCTCGAAGGAGACACCGTGGTGGACGTACGGGAGGTCGTCGCGGTAGCGGAAGGTCACCTCGTCGAAGACCACCGGGGCGGGCCCGGTGGCGGGCACGGCGGCGGCCGGCGCCGTGGACTCCTCGGTCTCCAGGCGCTCGGCCTCCTCGATCCGGGCGATCGCGGCCGAACCCACCTGGTACTGCGTGGCGGCCTGCACCAGCCGGGAGACCGGGTCGATCAGATAGAACAGGAACAGCAGGAACGCCACCAGCGTCGACACCGAGATCGCCCCCGAGGCGACCCGGGCACCGCCGATGCCGAGCACCGACAGGAACGACACCTGCACCGCGAGGCCGACCGAGGTCCCGGCCACCGACTGCCACTTGGCCGAGCGCACCCCGTACCGCCAGGCCTCCTCGGCGGCGGCGTCCACGACCGCCGTCTCGCGCTCCTCGGCGCCGGAGGCCTTGACCGTGCGGAACGCGCCGAACGCCCGCTCCAGGACGGTGGATATCTCGGCCACCGACTCCTGGGCCCGCGCGGTCGCCCGGGCGATCTGCGGCATCACCAGGGCCACCGCCGAGCCGATCAGGACGATCACGCCGAGCGTCACGCCGAGCAGCACGGCGTCCATGTACGCCATCATCGCGATCGTCGCGAGGAAGGTGAGGCCGCCGGTGGCCGCCGAGACCACGGACTGGGTGGTGACGGCCCGCAGCAGGGTGGTGTCGGAGGTCACCCGGGACATCAGGTCGCCCGGGGGCAGCCGCTCGACCTCGGGCAGCCTCAGCCGCAGCAGCCGGCCGATGAGGGAGCGCCGGGCGGCGAGGACGACGGACTCGGCGGTGCGCTCCAGGACGTACGCCCCGCACGACTCGACGACCGTGCCCAGCACCACGAGCGCGGTGAGCAGGACGAGCACGCCCGCGATCGGCTCGTCCCCGCCGAGCCGGTCCACCAGGGCCTTGGCGGCGAGCGGCTGGGCGAGCCCGGTGGCGGACCCGGCGAGGGTCAGCAGCGCGCCGAGGGCGACGGTGGCGCGGTGCGGCCGGAAGTGGCGGTAGAGGGCCCGCCAGGTGTCCCGGGCGGGCAGTTTGGAGCGGGAGTCGTCAGAGGTCACGTAGGGAGGACGTGAAAAGGGCCGGACTCACCTGACACCGGGGGCCGGCGATCCGGGCCCCCGCCCCTGCCCAACTACCCC
>NZ_JBJHPC010000753.1:0-2909 GCF_045257485.1 Streptomyces sp. YS-3
CCCGGCAACCTTTCACCCCCTCGGCGACCACAAATAAGCGGATCCGGCCCGTTCCGGGCGGTGGGATCCGTTGTGTCTCGGTGAACGGCTGCAAGGAGAACACCCCCCTCATGAACAACCCCATGCACAGCGCGCGCCGCGGGCGGCATCGTCGTCGTTGGACCGCCACCGGGCTGCTGCTCGGCGTGCCCGCCATCGTCCTGCCGTACTGCCTGTTCGTGCAGGACGACTCGCAGGCCGCGACCGTCGACGGCGATGCCTACTACCAGCTGGTCTCCGTACGCAGCGGCAAGGTGCTGGACGTCAACGGCTTCTCCACCGCCGACGGCACGCGTATCCAGCAGTGGACCGACCAGCACACCGCCAACCAGCAGTGGAGGCTGAAGTCCGCCGGGGGCGGCTACTACGAGCTCGTCAACCGCAACAGCGGCAAGGTGCTCGGCATAGCGCGCGATTCCACCGCCCGGGCCGCCGTCGCCGAGCAGCAGACCGACCGGGCCTCCGCCTCCCAGCAGTGGCGGATCGACGACGTGGGCGGTTCCGGGGCCGTCACCCTCACCTCTCGCCGGAGCGGGCAGGTTCTGGATGTGCTGGGGGGTTCCCCGGCCGAGGGTGCCGCCGTCGTCCAGTATCCGGGCCGGGGCAGCACCAACCAGCAGTGGAAGCTGGTCAAGGCCGGCGAGGCACCGGCGGCCGGGAGCGGGAGTGGGAGCGGTGGGGCGCAGGCCCCGGCCGCCGCGGGGCCGTACACCTGGAAGAACGCCCCGGTCGTCGGCGGCGGTTACGTCACCGGCCTGGTGTTCAACCCCCGCGAGAAGGGCCTGCTCTACGCACGCACCGACATGGGCGGCGCCTACCGCTGGGACACCGGGGCCCAGCAGTGGATCCCGCTCACCGACTGGGTCGGTGAGAAGGACTGGAACCTGCTGGGCATCGACTCGCTGGCCACCGACCCCGTCGACCCCGGCCGGCTCTACCTCGCCGCCGGTACCTACACCAACGAGTGGGCGGGCAACGGCGCGATCCTGCGCTCGGCCGACCGGGGCCGCACCTTCCAGCGCACCGAACTGCCCTTCAAGCTCGGCGGCAACGAGGACGGCCGCGGGGCCGGGGAACGGCTCGCGATCGATCCCGCGCACCCCGGCACCCTGCTGCTGGGCACCCGCAAGAACGGTCTGTGGCGCAGCACCGACCACGGGGTGACGTGGAGTCAGGTCTCCGCGTTCCCGGTCAGGGGCGGGGCGAGCAGTGGCACGGGCATCTCCTTCGTGACGTACGGCCCGGCCGGGAGCGGGACGGTCTACGTGGGTGTCGCCGACAAGTCCACGTCCCTGTACCGCTCCACCGACGGCGGCAACACCTGGCAGGCCGTCCCCGGGCAGCCCACCGGGCAGCTGCCGCAGCACGGCGTGTTCTCCGGTGACGGCTCGCTGTACCTGACGTACACCAACACGCCGGGTCCCAACGGGGTGACGGCCGGCTCGGTGTGGAAGTACACGCCCAAGGGCGGCGCGTGGAAGGACGTCTCGCCGTCCCGGGGCGGTTACGGGTTCTCCGGCCTGGCCGTCGACCCGCGCAGGCCGTCCACGGTGATGGTCACCACCCTCGACCGCTGGTGGCCCCAGGACGAGATCTACCGGACCACCGACGGCGGCGGGACCTGGAAGGCGCTGGCCTCGAAGTCGGTACGGGACGCCTCCGGCGCTCCTTACGTCGGTACCGGCATCGGGCACTGGATGACCGCCCTGGCCATCGATCCCTTCGACTCCGGGCATGTGCTGTACGGCACCGGCAGCGGCATCTGGGGCAGCGAGGACGCCGACGCCGGCGACAGCGGCGGCACCAGCCACTGGACCGTGGGGGCCCGGGGGCTGGAGGAGACCGCGCTGGCGGACGCGATCGCCCCGCCCGGCGGCGCCGCCGTCATCACCTCCATGGGCGACCAGGGCGGTTTCCGCCACGACTCGCTGACCGGGGTGCCCGCCGGGCAGCTGAAGAACCCGACGATGACGAACAGCACCGACATCGACTTCGCGCAGTCCAATCCCTCGGTGATGGTCCGCGTCGGCCGGGGCGGCGCGCAGGACGGCGCCTACTCCACCGACGGCGGCGGCACCTGGAAGGGCTTCGGGTCGGAGCCGGTGGGCGGCGCCGACAGCGGCCATGTCGCGCTCTCGGCGGACGGCTCCGTCATCGTCTGGACCGAGGCGGGTCAGGCCCCGTACCGCTCGACCGACAAGGGGGCGAGCTGGTCGAGGGCGGGCGGTCTGGGCACCGGCGCCGTGGTCGTCGCCGACCGCTCCGCCGCCAGGACCTTCTACTCGCTCTCCGGCGGCACGCTCTACGCCAGCACCGACGGCGGCGCGAGCTTCACCGCCCGCGCCACCGGCCTGCCCGGTGACCGGCTCGCCGCCGTTCCCGGCGTCGCCGGGGACCTGTGGATCTCCGGGGGCGGCAAGGGGCTGCTGCACTCGACCGACGGCGGCCGTACGTTCAGCACGCTCGGCTCCGTGCGGTCCGCCGCCGCGCTCGGCTTCGGCAAGGCCGCGCCGGGCGCCTCCTACCAGGCCCTCTACCTGATCGGTACGGTCAAGGACGTCACCGGCGTCTTCCGCTCCACCGACCGGGGCGCCACCTGGCTCCGCGTCAACGACGACGCCCACCAGTGGGGCAACTTCGCCGGGACCGGTGTCATCACGGGTGACCCGGACGTCTACGGCCGGGTGTACGTCGGCACCAACGGACGCGGTCTGCTGTACGGCGACCCGTCCTGACGCCGGCGCCCCGGCGGGGCCGCGGCCATTGACGGCCCGGTCCCGCCGGGGCCCGGGCCGCCGCCCGTCCTCACGCGCAGTGGCTTCCTCACGCGCAGTGGCTGTCGAACCCGCCGACCCCGGCCGGCCCCCGCC
>NZ_JBJHPC010000754.1:0-2906 GCF_045257485.1 Streptomyces sp. YS-3
GCGGGGCGGCTCAGGGGGCGTACTTGTACCCGACCCGCCGGACCGTCTGGATCGCGTGGCGGTGAGGGGCGCCCAGCTTGCGGCGGAGCCGGGCGATGTGGACGTCCACGGTCCGGCCGTCGCCGACGTGGCCGTACCCCCACACCGTGGTCACCAACTGGTCGCGGGTGTGCACCCGTTGGGGGTTCGCCACCAGATGGGCCAGCAGCTCGAATTCGAGGTACGTGAGGTCGAGCGGGTGTCCGTCGACCTCGGCGGTGCGGCGGACGGTGTCGATGCGTACGAGCGCGTCGCCCGCGGTCGCCGGATCCGGGCCCGGCTCCCCGGCCGCGGTGGCCGGGACGGGAACGGCCGCGGCGGCGGGCCCGGGCAGCGGCGGCTGCTGGTCGGCCGGGAGGAGCACCAGATAGCCGACCATCGGCGGCCGGCCGGGCAGCACGGGCAGCGTGTGCGGCGGTGCGGGCAGCCAAGTGGCGCCCGGCGGAAGGAAGTCGGCGACCGTGCCGGTGGCGGCCACTTCGTCGCGGTCGACGGCACGGAGCCGGTGGCGTCCCGGCGGGACGGGGACGGGGCGGGCGGCGGTCGCGGCGGAGGTGGAGAAGACAGGGGCGTTCGCCATGAGAGGTCAGCTCTTTCGCGCGGAGTCGTCGGGGGACGTACGTCGTCGCGCGCGGGCCGAAGGCCTTCGGTGAGGGGAGGCTTTAGAGGGCCGGCGCGTTCGTCGCGCGGCAACACACCCGGTCGAAGTCGTGGTGCTGACGGGACGGCCAGAACGGCTCGAGGTCGCTGCGACCTGTCGCGGGGTTCGGATGGCTGGCCATGTGCATATTGAAGCAGATGCCCCGGCGGCGAGCAGTGGCCTCCCCCACACCGGTACGGAACTCGGCCGCACGATGGCCGGAACTCGCCCTGCCACAACGCCCGGAGGGCGCCCGCCGCGTGTGCGAGGGCGCCCTCACGAGCAGGTCGTACGGCTCAGACCTGGCCGGCCTTCTCCAGACCGGTGCAGCAGGTCTCGACGATCAGCCGGGTCACCACGTACGGGTCGACGTTCGCGTTGGGGCGGCGGTCCTCGATGTAGCCCTTCTTGTCCACCTCGACCTGCCACGGGATGCGCACCGAGGCACCGCGGTCCGAGACGCCGTAGGAGTACTCGTTCCACGGGGCGGTCTCGTGCAGACCGGTCAGGCGGTCGTCGATGCCGGCGCCGTAGTTCTTGACGTGGTCCATCGGCTTGGAGCCCTCACCGAGCGACTCGCACGCGGTGATGATGGCGTCGTACCCCTCACGCATTGCCTTGGTGGAGAAGTTGGTGTGCGCGCCCGCCCCGTTCCAGTCGCCCTTCACCGGCTTCGGGTCGAGCGTCGCCGATACGTTGAAGTCCTCGGCGGTGCGGTAGAGCAGCCAGCGCGCGATCCACAGCTGGTCCGAGACCTCCAGCGGGCCGACCGGACCGACCTGGAACTCCCACTGGCCCGGCATGACCTCGGCGTTGATGCCGGAGATGCTGAGGCCCGCGGCGAGGCAGTGGTCGAGGTGCTTCTCGACGATCTCGCGGCCGAAGATCTCGTCGGCGCCGACACCGCAGTAGTAGCCGCCCTGCGCGGCCGGGAAGCCGCCGACCGGGAAGCCCAGCGGGCGGGCGCCGTCGAAGAACGTGTACTCCTGCTCGATGCCGAAGATGGGCTCCTGCGCCGCGAACCGCTCGGCGACCGGCCGCAGCAGAGCGCGCGTGTTGGAGGCGTGCGGCGTGCCGTCGATGTCCAGGACCTCGCACAGGACCAGCAGGTTGTCGCCGCCGCGGATCGGGTCCGGGCAGGAGAAGACCGGCTTCAGGACCCGGTCGGAGGCGTGGCCCTCGGCCTGGCTGGTGGAGGAGCCGTCGAAGCCCCACACCGGCAGCTCGGCGCCGTCCGGCACACCCGCTATGATCTTGGTCTTCGAGCGGAGCTTGGCGGTCGGCTCGGTGCCGTCGATCCAGATGTACTCAGCCTTGAACGTCACGGAAGCCATCCTTTGCGGGAGCTGCTGGTGGTGCGGGAGCCGCGGTGCGGCGGGGCCGCCGGCGCCGTGCGGGGCGTCCGGGGCTGCTGGGGGCAGCCTCACATCCCGGGATTTCCCGTCCGTTGCCCGTATGTGAACCCGGTGTTACCCGGGTTCCGTCCGTAACCCGAGGGTTTCCCGCGCGACCGGCGAGCACACTGATCGGTATGACCGACGTATCCGGCGGCGCACCCGGACGTCGAGTTCGCCGGGATCTGGGGCCGCCGCCCGGAAGCCGCGGCCGAACTCGCCGCCGCGCACTCCGTTCCCGTGTACGAGGACGTGGACGAGCTGTTCGCGGCGTGCGACGCGGTCGCCTTCGCGCTGCCCCCGGACGTCCAGGCGCCCCTGGCCGTACGGGCCGCCGGGGCCGGCTGCCATCTGCTGCTCGACAAGCCGGTCGCCACGGACGCGGACCGGGCGCGCGAGGTCGCGGAGGCGGCCCGGCGCGCCGGGGTCGCCTCAGTGGTCTTCTTCACCCTGCGCTTCGCCCCGGCCACGGCCGGCTGGATCGACCGGCGGGCCGCGTCGGACGGCTGGTTCACCGCGCACGCGCACTGGCTCGGCTCGCTCTTCACCCCCGGCGCCTCCCCGAGCCCGTACGCGGCCTCGCCCTGGCGCCGGGAGAAGGGCGCGCTGTGGGACGTCGGCCCGCACGTCCTGTCGGTGCTGCTGCCGGTGCTCGGCGAGGTGACGCGGGTGACGGCCGCGCCCGGCCCCGAGGACACCGTCCATCTGGTCCTGCGCCACGCCTCGGGCGCCTCCGCCACGGTGACGCTCGGCTGCGGCGCGCCCGAGGCCGTGGCGGGGCTGGGCGTGGAACTCCTGGGCGAGCGGGGCGTGGAACGGCTGCCGGACTGGGG
>NZ_JBJHPC010000755.1:0-2905 GCF_045257485.1 Streptomyces sp. YS-3
CCCCGGAAGGCCTCCCCACGTGCGTATCAGTCATCGTCACCGCGTCGCGCTGGCGATCGCCGCGCTGAGTACGGCAATCGGCGCCGTCCCCGTCCAGACGGCCTTGGCCGCCGACGCCGGTGCCTCGGAAGCCGGACTGGATGTGCTCGTCCCTGACGTCATCCATGTCAACGGCGCCCCGGGCGAGGCGGATCTCACGGTCACCAATCCGCCCTCCGACGACACCTATATCCGGCTGGACCTCCACGGTGCCGGGCTGACCCACATACGGATCACGGACGACGCCGGTACCGACGTGCCGTCCCACTACGACCCGGCAGACAGCTCGACCAGGGTCTTCGAGGTCGGCGCGGCCGACGGCGACCACGACGGTGTTCCCGGAGCGCCCCTGGCCGAAGGCACGACTCGTCTCCATGTGGTCGCCGAGTACGGTGTAGACGACAACGTCATCATGTACGGCCATCTCGTGGACGGTGCCAGCGGGCAGTTCCTCGACAACGCCATCGACCAGGGCCCGGTAGGGCTGCGCCTGGCAGGGCCGACGTTCACGAGCAGTTGGGATTCCCCAGGGCACGGCACCGGTACCAACGCGACCATCGTCGTCAGCGCGGGTTACCCCCAGCCCGCCCACATGCGACTCACCACGCACATGGGGGCCATGCCTTCGCCCCCGACGAAAACGCACACCCAGCTGCGATTCACCGCGCAGCAGCTGGCAGCCGCCGGCTACAGCGCCACGAAGCTGACCGAGGGGGTGACGGTCGAGTACTCGACGGGCGGCTCGCAGTACGCCCGGGTTCCCTGGACGACAGATGCCGGTGGCGCCGCCGTCCTCGACTTCCCCGCGCGCTCGTGGGGAGCCGATAAGCCGGTCGAGGCAACCGAGGACCTGCGTCTGTCTGCCTCCTGGGGGCTTCCGGCCAGCTTCCTCAACGGCGCTTTCTGCACGTTCGCCGACGACGGAAGAGAGGTACTGAGACAGGACCAGGAGTTCCACTTCGAACACGACTACGTCCCCGCCTCCGCCAGGCACTCCTTCTACGGCAGGGACGCAGCCGGCGTCATGTGGCAGTACAGGGAGGGCGAGTACCCCGAATACCACGGCCAGTACTACACCCCCCGCACCCGAGTAGGAGGGGGCTGGCAGACGTACGACCTGCTGACCAAGGTCTCCACCCTCGGCGTCCAGGGCAACGGCGACCTCGTCGCCCGCGACCGCTCCGGCGTGCTCTGGTACTACGCGGGCAGCGGCGACGGCAACGCCCCGTTCCTGTCCCGCAGCCGGGTCGGGGGCGGCTGGCAGATCTACGACACCCTTCTCGGCGCGGGCGATGTGACCGGGGACGGCAGGCCGGACCTCCTCGCCCGCGACCGAGCCGGCATGCTCTGGCTGTACAAGGGGACCGGCAACCCGAGCGCGCCCTTCGCCACCCGTACCCGCGTCGGTGGCGGCTGGAACACCTACACCACGATCGTGGGCGGCACCGACCTGACCGGCGACGGACGCCCCGATTTGGTCGCCCGCGACCACAACGGTGTGCTCTGGCTCTACCGGGGCACCGGACGGGCCGCCTCCCCCTTCAGCGACCGCACCCGCATCGGCGGCGGCTGGAACACCTACACCGCCCTCTCCACGCCCGGAGACCTGTCCGGGCACGGCCACGCAGGCAGTCTGCTGGCCCGGGATCACGATGGCAGTCTCTGGATCTACTTCGCGACCGGCAACGCCGACGCCCCGTTCGGACCACGACTGCAGATCGGCGACGGCTGGAACACGTACAACACTCTCGTCTGAGCAGGCCACCGCTCCAGGGTTCTGACGATCCAGTAGATATCGAGGCCGTGGGTGTTCCGACACCCACGGCCTCCTGCTGTCGCTGGCGCTCGTACGGGACGGGGGGCCCCACCTCCCGGCACAGTGCCCGGCACGGATCGTCCGGCTGGTCGCCCCCCCCCGCACCCACTTTTCACCATCCGGACCCGCACGGATGGCTCCTTCGGCGCCTCGGAAGCCCCGTCTTTCGCCTCACGCTTCCCGCCCCGTAAGGCCGACTTGATGCTCCTTTGAGCCGCATCAGGTGGTTCTCACCACGCGATACAGGAGGGAACCAGCTGGGATCACCCTGGGCTTCGCCGGAAAGTGAGGAGCCGAGGCGGGGTCTTAGGTGTACCGTCGATGCGCCCGGAGCGGTCGGGGGCCCGCCAGCCGGGCGGGGCGGTGTGTCGGGGTGAGGGCGGCCTGCGGGATTCCGCTGTTGCGCAGTGCTGCGGGTGGACCGGCACCCGGCATCCGGCATCCCGGTAGCGGCGCACCGCGGTCAGGGGCAAATATGGGCCCGCAGAGAATCAACGTGGCGGCGGAGGATGTCCATGGCTGATCCAGCAGGGGGCCTTGCGCTGCTGCTGAACGGCCGGTGTGGGGCTCGGCCCTGTACACCACGCGAGGATTGGTGAGCCCCTGAAGTACGCGCAGCCCCGGGGCCCGTGGACCGGACCGAGCGACAGAGCGCCGCTCCGGTCCATGGGCTCCGGGGCCACATGCGTCAGTGTGCCTGCGTCCGGCGGTTTCGGGTCTTCAGGAAGAGCCCGGCGCCGAGGGCGACTGCAGCCGCGCCGGCGCCGGCTGCCCACGGGAGGGCGTCGCTTGTTCCGGTGGCGGCCAGGGCGCCGCCGGAATCACCGGTGCCACCGACGGTGACCGGTGTGCCGGTCGTGTGGACGGTCGACGTCGGCCTGGGCCCGCCGTTCGGAGTGGGACGGGCACCGGCGGTGGCGGACGGATCCGCTGTGGTCGCGCTCGGCTTCGGCTTGCCGGTGTCCGGCTTGCCCGGGGTGGGCTTGGGGTTGCCGGTGCCGGTCGTGTGGACGGTCGACGTCGGCCTGGGCCCGCCGTTCGGAGTGGGAC
>NZ_JBJHPC010000756.1:0-2899 GCF_045257485.1 Streptomyces sp. YS-3
CTCGGCGGCCCGGGAGGCGCGGAACTCGCGATCGGCCCCAACGCCGACGGACGCCTGGAGATGTTCGCCATCAACGGCGACACCTTCCAGCACCGCTACCAGCTCTCCCCCTCCGGCGCCTGGTCCGGCTGGGAGACCTTCGGCGGCGGCGGCCGGGACATCGCCGTCGGCGCCAACGGCGACGGCCGCCTCGAAGCCTTCGCCTCCGGACCCACCGGCGTATTCCACCGCTACCAGACCGCACCGAACGGCGGCTGGTCGGGGTGGGAGTCCGCGGGAGGCGGCCCGGCCAACGGCAGGATCGAGATGGAGAAGTCCGCCGACGGGCGCCTCGAAGTCTTCGCCATCAACGGTGACGCCTTCCAGCACCAGTACCAGACGGCCGTCAACGGCGGCTGGTCGGCCTGGGAGGACTTCGGCCGCGGCGGACATGACCTGACGGTGGATCACAACCAGGACGGACGCCTGGAGGTCTTCGCCTCCGGACCCGCCGGAGTCTTCCACCGCTACCAGACCGACCGGGTCAGTTGGTCCAGGTGGGAACCCACCGGCGGCCCCGCCGACTCCCAGGTCAGCAGCGAGCGCTCGCCCGACGGCCGGGTGGAGGTCTTCGCCATCAACGGCACCGTGGCCCAGCACCTGTGGCAGACCGGCGTCAACGCTCCCTACGGCCAGTGGGACACCTTCGGCGGCGGCGGTACGGAAGTCACCGCCGCCACCAACGCCGACGGCCGCATCGAAGTGTTCGGAACAAGCCATGCCGGCGTCTACCACAAGTGGCAGACCGGTATGTCGACCTGGTCCGAATGGTCCTGGCTCAACGCCGGTCCCGGCCCCGCCGTCAACTGACCGCACGAACGGTCCCTTCACCGCACGAACGGTCCCTTCGGAGAAGAGCCATGCATCCGATCAGCAGGCGGCGCCTGCTGCGTACGGCCGGGGCGGGAGCACTCGTGCTCCCGCTCGCGGCCCGTACCACCGCCTCGTCCTCAGCCGCCGCCGACATACCGCCCCACCAGTGGATCGGCGCCGGCCCCTTCACGCCGGTCCACGACCCGTCCACGCCCGGCCGGCGCCGCTACCTCAACGACCACGCCCTGCTCCGGGCGGACGGCCGCCGGCACCTGTTCGCCATCGTCGGCGACAGCGCCCCGCCCGGCGAGGCCCCGGACAGCGGCGCCGAGACCGCCTTCGCCCACGCTTCCGCGCCCGACCTCCACGGCCCGTGGACCAGCCACCCCGACGCGCTGACCGTCGACCCCGCCTACCACGGCGAACAGCACCTGTGGGCACCTCATGTCATCGAGGCCGCGGGCACCTACTGGATGTTCTACGCGGCGGGCGGCAGCGCCGGAGCCGCCATCAACCTGGCCACCTCCACCGACCTGTTCACCTGGACCCGCGTTCCCTCCGGACCGCTGTTCCGGGGCCGGGCGGCCCGTGACCCCATGGTGGTACGGATCGGCTCCGACTGGGTCATGTACTACACCGAACTCGGCGCCGACGGCCACCACCTGGTCTGCGAGCGCCGCTCCGCCGACCTGCTGCACTGGAGCGCGCCCGGCACCGCGTTCACCGACGACAGCACGGCGGCTCTCGGTGTCTCGGTCACCGAATCGCCGTACGTCGTCGAACGCGACGGCTGGTTCTACCTGTTCATCGGGCCGCGCGGCGGCTACGAGGGCACCGACGTGCTGGCCTCCCGCGGCCCCTTCCACTTCACCCTCGACGGGTACGCGGGCCACGTCCCCGGCCACGCCGTCGAACCCGTCACCGATGGCCGGGACTGGTACGCCAGTGCCGCGGGATGGTTCCGCCACGGACTCCGTCTCGCGCCGCTGATCTGGCAGGACGCGCCACCGGTGTGGCCGAGTCCGGACAACCCGGTGGCCGCCGCGGACGTCCGCGGCCGTCTGACCGTGTTCGCCCTCGACGCCACCGACCGTTCGATACTGCGGCGCGTCCAGCTCGACCCGGACGACGACATCTGGTCGGACTGGGAGACGTTCGGCGGCCCGGCCGGCGCGGTGCCCACGCTCGGCCGCGACAGCGACGGCCGTTTGGAGGTGTTCTCGCTCGCCCCGGCGGGCGCCAACCTGCACCACCGGGTGCAGCGCGCGGACGGGGAGTGGGAGGAGTGGGAGGAGTTCGGCGGGCCGGCCGGAGCCGCGCCCGCCGTCGCCCGCGACGCCGACGGCAGGCTGGAGGTCTTCGCCGCCGGCCCGGGTGGCGCCCTGATCGCCCGCCGCCGTCAGAGCTCGCCGGGTGCCCGGGTCTGGGAGCCGTGGGACGCGGGATTCGGCGGACCCGTCGGCGCTCCGCCGGTCGTCGGTGTCAACGCCGACGGGCGCCTGGAGGTCTTCGCCCTCACCCGCGGCGGCACGGCGATCCTGCACCGCTGGCAGCAGTCACCGGGCGGCCCCTGGTCGTCCTGGGACCGCTTCGGTACGGCGGCCGGTGCCGCCCCGCGGGTGAGCCGCGACGGCACCGGGCGGCTGACCGTCGCCGCGATCGCCCCGTCCGGTACGGCGGCCTTCCAGCGGCGCCAGTCGGTGCCCAGCGGCGGCTGGGACGACTGGCAGGCGCTGTCCGGCTGGTCCGCCGCGGCCCCGCTGCTCGTCCCCGGCGCCGACGGCCGGCTCGAATGCTTCGCCCTCTCCCCCGGCGGCGAACGCCTCACCCACCGTTGGCAGCTCTCCCCCGGCGGCGCCTGGGCCACCGGCGAGGACATCACCGAGCCCGGACCCTCGCCTGCCGCCACCGTGTCGGCGGCGGCCGACTCGACCGGCCGGTTGCACCTGTTCGCGGTCGCCGAGGACGGCCGGATACGTACCCGCGTACAGGAGCGGCCCAGCGGCGGATGGCGGCCCTGGACCGGCTTCGGCACCCGTCTCATCGC
>NZ_JBJHPC010000757.1:0-2881 GCF_045257485.1 Streptomyces sp. YS-3
CTCCGCCAGCCCCGCGAGCCCGGACCCGCCGGACACCGACGCCCCGCCCCGCCCGTTGTCCGTGACCTGCACCATCAGCCGGTCCTGCGCGAGCCACACATCGACGCCCGCCCGGCTCGCCCCACTGTGCTTGCTCACGTTCTGGAGCAGCTCGGAGACCGTGAAGTACGCGATCCCCTCGATCGCCGGTACGGGCCGCCCGGGCAGATCCACCTCGACCTGCACCGGCACCGTGCACCGGGAGGCGACCGAGGACAGGGCGGCGTCCAGGCCGCGGTCGGTGAGGACCGCGGGGTGGATGCCCCGGGCCAGGTCGCGCAGCTCCTGGAGCGCGACCTTCACCTCACCGTGCGCCGAGTCCACCATCCGCGCCGCCGCCCGCGGGTCCTCGGTCAGCTTCTCCTTCGCCAGCCCCAGATCCATCGCGAGGGCGACCAGCCGCGCCTGCGCCCCGTCGTGCAGATCCCGCTCGATGCGCCGCAGGTCCGCCGCCGAGGTGTCCACGACCACACCCCGGTCGGACTCCAGCTCCACCACCCGCTCCTCCAGCCGCGACGGCCCGAGCAGCCCGAAGAGCAGGCCCCGGTCCACGTACGCGAAGCCCCGGATGATCCACGGCACGGTCAGCGTGAGGACCAGCCCGACCAGCACGGTCAGGGTGAGCTCGAACGGCGAGTCCAGGTAGAAGTCGTGCGTACCGTCCCCGTACAGCTGGATGCCGTCCTGTCCGACGTACGTCGGGAACACCCACTGCCACAGCGGGTACGTCACCAGCGCCCAGCCGTTCACCCACAGCGTCAGCGAGACGACGAAGGCGAAGACCGCCCAGGGGAAGTGCAGCACCGAGTACAGCAGGTGGCGCCAGGACACCCCGCTCTTGAGGACCGCCCCGACCCACGCCATCCCGCTCTTCGCCCGTACGGGCTGCGGCGCGGGCACCTCCACGCCGAGCAGCATCCGCGCCCGGCTCCGCTCCATGGCGCCGAAGGCGCGGCAGACGATCAGCCCGACCGCGAGCAGCGGGATGCCGAGGAACGTCACCAGCAGCCCGGCGCTCAGCGAGAGCATCACGATGCCCCAGGTGAACATGACGATGCTGATCGGCAGGCTGAGCAGCAGATAGCCGAACTCACGGAACGTCCGGGCCTCCAGCGGCGCGCGCAGCGCCGGCGGAAGGAAGTGCTGCCGTGCAGGCCGCCGCCCGTACTCCGTCTCCATGATCATCGGTCCATCCGTTCCGTCTCACCGCTGTACGCGGTTTCCCTGGTGGCACGCGTTGCGTGTGTCGTGGGGGCCGCGTTCTCGTTGGTACGAGTCTGCTGGCCACGGCCGCGGGGGACCATGGAGCGGGTCACCGTCTCCAAGGGGGGTTTTCCCTACCCCCCGGGTTACGGCCACGCGCGCGTGCCCCACGGGCCGCAGACGAAAACCGGCGCCCGGACCTCCGGACGCCGGCTCCCGCACGTCTACTGCCTGGGCCCCCAGCCCAGCACTAGCCCAGCACTAGCCCAGCACTAACCCAGCACTGGCGCCGCACTCCCCTACTCCTTGGGCCCCCGTGCCCGCCACGGCAGCTCCGCCGTGACGACCGTCGGCCCGCCGGCGGGGGAGTCGAGCACGAACAGCCCGTCCACCGCGCCCAGCCGCTCGGCCAGCCCCGCCATGCCCGTACCGCCGTCGAGCCGCGCGCCCCCGCGCCCGTCGTCCTCGACCTGGATGAGGAGCCGGTCGCCCGACCGCCACACCTCCACCGAGGCCGTGCGCGCGCCGCTGTGCTTGCTGACGTTCTGGAGGAGCTCGGAGACGGTGAAGTACGCGATGCCCTCGATCGCCGCCGCGGGCCGCTCCCGTACGTCCACGGTCACCCGCACCGGCACGGTGCACCGGGAGGCGACCGAGGACAGGGCGGCGTCCAGGCCGCGGTCGGTGAGGACCGCGGGGTGGATGCCGCGGGCCAGGTCGCGCAGCTCCTGGAGGGCGAGTTTGACCTCGCCGTGCGCCTCGTCGACCATCGCCGCCACCGTCTCGTCGGCCTGGCCCTCCAAGAGCTTCTCCTTGGCGAGGCCGAGCCCCATGGCGAGGGCCACCAGCCGGGCCTGGGCGCCGTCGTGCAGATCACGTTCGATGCGACGCAGATCCGCCGCCGCCGTGTCCACGACGACTCCGCGGTCCGACTCCAGTTCGGCGATCCGCTTCTCCAGCTCGTCCGAGGGCGACAGCAGCCCCCGCACCATCGCCCGGTCGGCGTTGGTGAGCACCCGGGCGACGAACCCGAGGACCGGCCACGCCACGAACAGGCTGACCATCGTCACGGCGAAGGTCAGCACGCCCCAGGGCAGCCGGATGAACTCGTACAGCACGTTCCGCCAGCCCACCGGGTCCTTCAGGCTCGTCCACAGCCAGCGCATGACCCCGCCGCGCGCCCCCCGACGCAGCGCCCGCGCCGGGATCGGTGTGGGCTCCTCGATCCGTACGCCGAGCAGCGCGCGCGCCCGCGCGCGTTCCAGCTTGCCCAGCTGGCGCGCGCCGACCAGACCGACCGCGAGCAGCGGCAGGCCGATCACCGTGATCGAGAGCCCGGCGCCGGTGAAGACCAGCACGACCACGTAGACGAAGCCGATGAGCGCCATCGGCAGATTGGTGAGGAGATGCGCGATCTCCTTCCACGTCTGCCGGTCGTAGGCGAACCGCGCGGGCGGCAGCCTCTCGTCCTCGTACGGCTCGTGGTGCGGCTCGTCGTACCGCTCGTGATGCGGCTCGTTGTGGGGCTTGCCGTACTGGAAGGTGCTGGTCATGAAGCAAGCCTGCCGGGCGGGGCGGCCGGGCGCCATGGGGTCCATACGCCGGTTCTGCCGGGGGAAAACCCCACCAACGGGTGCTG
>NZ_JBJHPC010000758.1:0-2878 GCF_045257485.1 Streptomyces sp. YS-3
GTTCCGGGGCAGGGGGCCGTCATGAGCCTGCCGGACCGCAAGGAGGCGGAGGTCCGGCGCCTCCTGGAGGGGCCGCATCCGACCGTCCCGCCCGAACTCGCCCAGCGCGCCGCCGAGTCGGGCCGCCGTCTGCTGCGCCGGCGCCGGGTCGCGCGGCGGCTGATGTGGCTGGTGATCGTGGCGGCGGCGGTCGTCTTCACGGTGTGGGCGTGGCGCGTGCATCCGTGGGTGGCGCCGCCGTCGACGGTGGCGCCACCGGTGGAGGGGTTCTGAAGGGGGCTTCGCGTGGGCGTGGCGGGCCCGCTACGAGGCGCGCCCCGTCCGACGGCCGTCGGCGAACGACGCCCCCGCGCGCGTAGACGGCGCCGTCCCGACGGCGGCCCGGCGCGCGCGCAGACGTCCCCGCGCGCGGGCGGCCCCGGAGCCGGGCTCCGGGGCCGCCTCGGGCGCGGGAGCCGTCAGCCCAGCGCCTGCTGGAGGTCGGCCAGCAGGTCGTCGATGTTCTCGATGCCGACCGAGAGGCGCACCAGGTCACCCGGCACCTCCAAGGCGGACCCGGCGACGCTGGCGTGCGTCATCCGGCCCGGGTGCTCGATCAGCGACTCCACCCCGCCCAGCGACTCGCCCAGCGTGAAGACCTTGGTGCGGGCGCACAGGTCGACCGCCTCCTGCTCGGCGCCCGTGACCCGGAAGGAGATCATGCCGCCGAAGGCGCGCATCTGCTTGGCCGCGACCTCGTGGCCGGGGTGCTCGGGCAGCCCGGGGTAGAGGACCTGCGACACCTTGGGGTGGCGGGTCAGCATCTCCGCGATCTTCTCGGCGTTCTCGCTGTGCCGGTCCATGCGCACGGCCAGCGTCTTGATGCCGCGCAGCACCAGCCAGGAGTCGAACGGCCCGGCGACCGCGCCCATCGCGTTCTGGTGGTACGCCAACTCCTCGCCCAGTTCGGCGGAGTTGGTGACGAGGGCGCCGCCCACGACGTCGGAGTGGCCGCCCATGTACTTCGTCAGGGAGTGCACGACGACGTCCGCGCCGAGCGCCAGCGGCTGCTGGAGGTAGGGGCTGGCGAAGGTGTTGTCGACGACCAGCTTGGCGCCGGTGTCCTTGGCGACGGCCGCGACCGCCGCGATGTCGGTGATGCCGAGCAGCGGGTTCGACGGCGTCTCGACCCAGATCGCCTTCGTACGGTCGGTGACCGCGGCCCGTACCGACGCCGGGTCGGAGGTGTCGGCGACCGACCACTCCACACCCCAGCGGGAGACCACCTTGGCGAAGAGGCGGAACGTACCGCCGTACGCGTCGTTGGGGATCACCACGTGGTCACCGGGGGCCAGCAGCGTACGCAGCAGGCAGTCCTCGGCGGCGAGGCCGGAGGCGAAGGCGAGCCCGCGGACACCGCCCTCCAGGGCCGCCAGGTTCTCTTCGAGGGCGGTGCGCGTGGGGTTGGCGCTGCGACTGTACTCGTAGCCGCCGCGCAGTCCGCCGACACCGTCCTGCTTGTAGGTGGAGACCTGGTAGATCGGGGGGACGACGGCGCCGGTCAGCGGATCCGCGGTGTTGCCGGCGTGGATCGCGATGGTCTCGAAGCTCTTGTCGAGGTGCTCGTGGCTCATGGTCCAGAGCGTAGTTCGCCGGTGGCGGAGACGGGGTCGGTCGCCGGTTCGTGAGACCCGGGTCGCGGTTTCGTGAGACCGGGTCCGGCCGGGTTGTCCACAGGCCGGGGTACGGGTTGGCCAGATGTCGGTGGGGTCTGGTTCGCTTGAGGCATGGAGATTCTCTGGATCCTGATCGCCGCGTGCATGCTGACGATGGCCCTGGGCCCGTGGGCGATGCGGCGCCGCCGGGCCGGCATCCAGCTGGCCGAACCGGGCGAGCCGGACGCGGCGGACCCCGCGGCGTACGGCTTCGCGCGCCAGGAGGAGCTGGACGTGCGGCTGCCCGGCCCGGACCAGGACCTCCTGGACGTGCTGGACGTGGTGCAGGCCACCCAGGACTGGCGGGCGGCGTCACAGCTGCTGGCGGGCACGCCGAAGGAGGGCGAGCTGCGCTGGCAGCGCGTCCAGGCCTTCGCGGGCGCGGCCTCGCTCGAACTGGCCCAGCGCCCCGGCGTGGGCGGCGCCTGGCTGCGCAAGTGGCGCTCGGAGGCGCCCAAGGACGCGGGCGCCGCGCAGGTGCACGCGGAGTTCCTGGTCCAGCAGGCGTGGCGCTCCTCGTCGGCCGGCCAGGACGACTTCCGCATCATCCTGGAGGAGGCGCGCGCGGTCTGCGCGGAGGCGGCGCTGCTGGCCCCCGGCGACCCGGTCCCGTACCTCACGGAGCTGGCGGTGGCGCGCGGGCTGGCCTACCCGCAGCCCGAGTTCGAGGAGCTGTGGGCGAAGGTGATCGACCGCGCCCCGGCCCACATGGGGGCGCATCTGGCGGCCCTGCACTACTGGTGCGAGAAGTGGCACGGCTCGCGCGCGCTGGCGGACGAGTTCGCGACGTCGGCGGCGGCGCGGGCGCCGCACGGCTCGCTGCTGGCCGCCCTGCCGCTCTTCGCGGTGTACGAGCACATGCCCGACATCGTGCTGGTCACGGACTTCCACCGCACGCAGGTGGTCAGCCGGGCCCTGGAGGGCGCCCTGCACGCGGTCCACCAGGCGCGCGCCGACGACCCGGTCCTGGCCCACGTCCGCCATCTGCTGGCGTTCTTCCTGGTGCGCGCGGAGCGCTGGTCGGAGGCGATGGACCAGTTCGCCCACCTGGACGGCTTCGTGGGCGCGGTGCCGTGGACGCTGTCCGGGGACCCGGCGGCGGAGTACGCGGTGTACCGAGCGCTGGCGGTGGCGGGATACGAGGCGAACGGGGGGAACCCGGCGACGCTGCCGCACTAGCCCGC
>NZ_JBJHPC010000759.1:0-2873 GCF_045257485.1 Streptomyces sp. YS-3
GGCGGGGGCCGCGACCGGGAAGGCGAACCGGCCTCCGGGCGCGGGCGTCGGCGCGGATCCAGTCGGCGTCCCGGGCGTCCCGCGCCCGGCCCGCCGCGAGCATCCCGGCGCTGAAGTCGACCCCGGTGACCCGCTCTCGGCACACCGCGCGCAGCACGTCCAGTCCCGCGCCGGTGCCGCAGCACAGGTCGAGTCCGCGGCCGAAGGGGCCGAGTCCGGCGAGGACGCGGGTGGCGGCGTGGAGGACCGGGTCCGGTGTGCGGTAGGGCGTGAGGTCGAACTTCGGGGCGAGCAGGTCGTATCCGCGCTCGACCGACGACAGTGCCTGGACGGCGAGTTCACGGACGGTGGGGCCCTGGGGAGCGAACATCGCCCTCAGCATAGGGGCGGATGCGCTCACCGCCGGGACGGGACGCCCGGTCGCCGTTTCCCAACATCCATGGATAACCTCGGAAAAGGTACGAACCGACCGAGTGGGGAGTAGGTCAAGACGGGAGATCCATCGTGAAATCCACTCTGAGCAACCGCTGCGCCCGGATGGCGGCGGCGGGCGCCCTGTCCTTCGCCCTGCTGGCCGGCGGGGCCGCGGCCACCGCGACCGCCGCCACACCCAAGCCGACGCCCAGCGGCAGCAAGTACGCGTCCCCGGCGAAGGGGTCCCTGACCATCAAGGCGAGCGCCACCAACGCGAAGGCGGGCGACAAGGTCACCTTCACCGGCCGCTCCAAGGGGCTGCCGGTGGGCAGCAAGGTCGTGCTCCAGCACAAGAACAAGGGCAAGTGGACGACGTTGCAGGCCAATACCACCATCAAGCAGGGCTCCAGCTACTCGCTGGACGCCAAGCTGAACACCAAGGGCAAGGAGGAGCTGCGGGTCAAGGACGGCGAGACCGTGTCGCCGACCGTGACCGTCACCGTCAAGTGACGGCCGGGTCACGGCCGCAGCGGTCGGTCGGCTAGCCGACCTTCAGCTCGCCCATGGCGCTCCACCCCGCCGCACCCTCGATCGTCGTGCTCACGATGTCGGGGGTGCGGCGCAGGAGCGGGCGCATCGTCTCCATGGCGGCCCGGAAGTGGTCGGAGCCGACGTGCGCCTCGCCCGTGCCGTCCTGGAACGCCTCGACCAGCACATAGGTGTCCGGGTCCTCGATGCTGCGGGACCACTCGAACCAGAGGTTGCCCGGCTCGGCCCGGGTGGCGGCGGTGAAGTCCGCCACGTGCCGGGGCCATTCCTCGACGTACTCGGACTTCACGGGGAACTTGGCGACAATAAAGATCATTGAGTCATTCTATGCACGGTATGCACGAATAAATCACTGCGGCCCGTCGACACGCCCGGGGTAGGGTGACCGCGCCCCGCAGGCTTCCGGACCCGGACGGGTTCCGGCCCGAGACCCCAGGTGAGACCCATTACCGTGCTGTCCCGTTCCGCCGTCGTGACCCGGCTCCGCGCCGCCGGCTGTGTCTTCGCCGAGGACGAGGCGGAGTTGCTGCTCTCCATCGCCCGCACCCCCGCCGAGCTCGACGCCATGGTGACGCGCCGCGCCGAGGGCCTGCCACTGGAACACGTAGTGGGCTGGGCCGAGTTCGCCGGTGTACGGGTCGCGGTGGACCCGGGCGTCTTCGTGCCCCGGCGCCGCACGGAGTTCCTGGTGGAGCAGGCCGCCGCCCTCGCACCTGCGGGCGCGGTCGTGGTGGATCTGTGCTGCGGCTCGGGGGCGTTGGGCGTGGCGCTCGTCGCGGGGCTCACCGGCGCCGAGCTGCACGCCGCCGACATCGACCCGGCGGCCGTGGAGTGCGCCCGGCGCAATGTCACCGCCGCCGGGGGCCGGGTCCACCGCGGCGATCTGTTCGCCGCGCTGCCGGCCGGGCTGCGCGGCCGGGTGGACGTCCTGCTCGCCAATGTGCCGTACGTACCGAGCGAGGAGATCGAGCTGCTCCCCTCCGAGGCGCGCGTCCACGAGGCCCGGGTGGCGCTCGACGGCGGCGCCGACGGTCTCGACGTGCTGCGCCGGGTGACCGCCGAGGCGGCGCTCTGGCTGAGGCCCGGCGGGCGGCTGCTCTTCGAGACCGGCGAGCGCCAGGTGCCCTCGGCCGTCGCGGCGGTCACCGGGGGCGGTCTCACCGCGCGGGTGGCGACCTGCGAGGAGCGCTGCGCCACGGTCGTCGTCGCCACCCGTCCCGCCCCGGCGCCGCGCACGCCGTAGCGCGCGCGCCTCGCGGCTCAGGCCATCCAGAAGAAGACGGCCGTCATCCGGCTGTCCTCCAGGGTGCTGCCCCAGTAGCCGGTGGCCGTGTGGATCATGTTGGCGTTGTAGAGGAGCAGCCGGTTGTAGCGGTGGGCGACGCGCACGTCCTCGGTGAAGGAGTCGCCCGGCACGAAGCGGGTGCCGAGCGCCTCGACCAGGTTGGTGTGCGGGGCCGCCACCAGATTGCCGCCGAGGACTCCGCCGGGCAGGCTCTGCCGGTAGAAGCTGGTGCCGCAGTCCTTGGGGACGCCCGGGTTGAGGTACAGCACGGCCGCGTACCGGCACAGCGCGCGCGAGTCGGTGTGCGGTCGCGGCTCGCCCTCGTCCCGGCCGACGACCTGGACGCAGTTGTGGTTGAGTGTGGCGCCGCCGGGCGCCTTCTGCAGCCACAGCTCCCTGGCCCCGGTCGCCTTCTTGACCAGCCGTTCCACCCGGGCGAGTTCGGCGGGCTCCAGGCCCGGCATGGTGCGCAGCCCGGGCCAGGTCTCGGGCTTGCGGGGGTATCCCTCGACCCAGTCGTCCTTGGCGAGGCAGCGCGCGCGGACCTCGTCCGCGTTGGGCAGGACGTCGTCGAGGACCCAGTAGTCGCGGCCGGGGGTGGGTTTGCGGTACGGCAGTACCGGGA
>NZ_JBJHPC010000760.1:0-2854 GCF_045257485.1 Streptomyces sp. YS-3
TGCCCGAACACCGGCCCCAGGATCAGCCGCGCCGCCCCCTCCGCCACCGCGTGGGGGCCGCCGGGGGCCACCGACACCGGGACCGGCCGCTCGTCGCCGCCCCGGCGGGCCCGCTCCTCCAGGACCGCGCTCACCCCCCGGACGAAACCGTCCCGCGCGCCCATGACCGTACGTCCGCCGAGCAGCACGCGGTCGATGTCCAGCAGGCCGACGAGGTTCGCGGCGCCCACCCCGAGGAAGCGGGCGGCGGCGGCGATGTCGCCGCGGGCCACCGACGCCAGGCACAGCGCCTCGATGCAGCCGCGCGCCCCGCAGCCGCAGGCGGGGCCGCCGAGCAGGATCGTCTGGTGGCCGAACTCCCCCGCGCCGGTCCGCGCGCCGCGCAGCAGCGTGCCGCCCAGGACGAGGCCCGCGCCCAGGCCCGTACCGAGGTGGAGGTAGGCGAAGGAGTCGGCCGGGCCGCGCAGGGCGAGTCCGAGGGCGGCGGCATTGGTGTCCTTGTCGAGGACGACCGGCAGGCCCAGGCGCGCGGCGAGCGCGTCACGCAGCGGGAAGCCGTTCCACTGCGGGAAGCCGGTGACCCGGTGGAGGACGCCGGTGTGGTGGTCGAGGGGGCCGGGGCTGGCCACGCCGACGCCGAGTATCGGGCGTCCCCCGATCAGCGCGGCGGCCTCGTCCGCGGCGGCCCCGACCACGGTGTCGTGGTCCGCGCCGAGGTCGAGCGGTACGGTCCGCACGCCCACCAGGGTGCCGGCGAGGTCGACGAGGACCGCGGTGAGTTCGTCGCGGTCGAGGTGCAGCCCTATCGCGTGCCCGGCGGAGGGCACCAGCTTGAGCACCGTGCGGGGCTTGCCGCCGGTCGAGGCGCGGCGGCCCGCCTCGGTCGCCGTCCCCTCCGCCCGCAGCCGCGCGGTGATCTTGCTGACGGCCTGCGGGGTGAGCCCGGTCCGCTCGGCGAGCTCCAGTCTGCTGATCCCGGCCTCCCCGGCCGTACGCAGCAGATCGAGCACCAGCGCGGCGTTGTGGCTGCGCAGGGCCGGCAGGTTGGCTCCCGAGTTACTCCTGTTCACGACCCCATTGTCTCCTGCGCTTGCACTTTGGCAACAGCGTTGCTTAAGTGGGTGCCATGAACGCTCGTACGGATACTGACCTCCGCGTCGGACTCGTGGGCTACGGCCTGGCGGGCTCCGTCTTCCACGCCCCGCTGATCGCCGCGACCGAGGGCCTGACCCTCGACACGGTCGTCACGTCCAGCCCCGAGCGCCGCGAGCAGGCCCGCGCCGAGCACGGCGACGGGCTGCGGTTCGCGGCATCGCCGGACGAGCTCCTCGACGCCGGTCTCGACCTGATCGTGATCGCCTCCCCCAACAAGACGCATGTCCCGATCGCCACCGACGCCCTCAAGGCCGGTGTCCCGGTCGTCGTCGACAAGCCGCTCGCGGGCACGGCCGCCGAGGCGCGGGACCTGGCGGCGCTCGCCCAGGAGCGCGGCCTGCTGCTGTCGGTCTTCCAGAACCGCCGCTGGGACAACGACTTTCTGACCCTGCGAGCCCTGCTCGCCGCCGGTGAACTCGGCGAGGTCCAGCGCTTCGAGTCCCGCTTCGAGCGCTGGCGTCCGCAGCCCAAGGGCGGCTGGCGCGAGTCGGGCGACCCGGCGGAGATCGGCGGCCTGCTGTACGACCTGGGCAGCCACCTCGTCGACCAGGCCCTGGTCCTGTTCGGCCCGGCGCTGCGGGTGTACGCGGAGGCAGATGTACGCCGTCCCGGCGCCCAGGCCGACGACGACACCTTCATCGCGATCACCCACGCGGGCGGGGTGCGCTCGCACCTCTATGTGAGCGCCACGACGGCCCAGCTCGGCCCCCGCTTCCGGGTGCTCGGCTCCGCCGCGGGCTACGTCAAGTACGGCCTCGACCCCCAGGAGGCCGCCCTGCGCGAGGGCCTGCGGCCGGGCACCGGCGAGCCGTGGGGCCTGGAGCCCGAGGAGATGTGGGGCCGCGTCGGCGCTGGGGGCCCCTCCCAGGCCTTCGGCGCCGGGGGAGAGTCCCCGCTGACGGACGGCGGGCGCCCCGTCCCGACCCTGCCGGGCGACTACCCCGCGTACTACACGGCGATCGCCACCGCCCTGCGCGAGGGCGGCGAACCGCCGGTCACCGCGCAGGAGGCCGCGGCGGCCCTGGACGTGCTGGAGGCGGCGCGCCGCTCGGCGCGCGAGGGCGTCACGGTGGAGGTGGCCCTGTGACGACCACCCCGGCCGCCTCGACCGCCCCCAACCCCCCGACCGCCTTCACGATCCCCGAACTGGAGGCGCAGGAAGCCGAGCTGGAGCTCGCGCGGTTCACATACGAGGACGCGTGGGCGCTCGGCTCACTCCTGCGGGAGCTGGCAGTGGCCCGCCGCGCCCCGGTGACGATCGACATCCACCGCGGCGCCCAGCAGCTCTTCCGCTGTGCCCTGCCGGGTTCGACCCCGGACAACGACGCCTGGGTGGACCGCAAGCGGCGGGTCACCGAGCGGTACGCGGCCAGCTCGTACCTGGTCGGCGCCCGCTTCCGCGCCAAGGACACGACGTTCGAGGCGTCCTCGCGCCTGGATCCCGACAGGTACGCGGCCCACGGCGGCTCGTTCCCGCTGCGGGTCACGGGCGCCGACCAGGTACGAGCTGGCCGCGTACCGCTCGGTGACCCGCCGCTTGCGGTCCACCCAGGCGTCGTTGTCCGGGGTCGAACCCGGCAGGGCACAGCGGAAGAGCTGCTGGGCGCCGCGGTGGATGTCGATCGTCACCGGGGCGCGGCGGGCCACTGCCAGCTCCCGCAGGAGTGAGCCGAGCGCCCACGCGTCCTCGTATGTGAAC
>NZ_JBJHPC010000077.1:0-18788 GCF_045257485.1 Streptomyces sp. YS-3
TCGTGGTGACGGTGTAGGGCCTGCCGTGCGGCCGCCCCCCTCGCGAAGCCGCCGGTCGTGACCGTCACCCCGCCGCACGGCAGGCCCTACACCGTCACCACGAAGCTCCGCGGCGAGAACGTCTACCAGGCGGAGATCACCGGCCGCGGCGAGGGCGCCCATCTGGTGTCCGCCGAGGGCCGCACCACCGACGGCAAGACACTCACCAGCAACCGCGACGGCTTCGAGGTCACTCCCCGGAACAGCCGCACCTCCCGCTGGCAGCCCGTCGGCCCCAACTCCGAGAGCGGCGACATCACCACCGCGCCGAGCGCCCCCGGCGCCGCCGTCCTCACCCAGTACAACAAGGCCGGCCCCTGGTCCACCGAGGACAACGGCGCGACCTGGAAGCAGCACACCAGGCTGCCGCTCGGTGACGCGGCCGGCCGCGCCTTCACCGTCATCGACCCGCACGACCCCAAGCGCTGGTGGTACGCGGCCAACAGCGCGTCCGGCATCCCCCGCGCGGGCTCGATCCTGCGCACCGAGGACGGCGGGCGCACCTGGCAGACGCTCGACACCCCCGACGCGCGCATCATCGGCTTCCTCACCGACGAGACGGGCCGCACGCTCCTGGCCGTCACCGCCACCGATCTCCTGATCAGCCGGGACGGCGGCGACACCTGGACCACCGAACCCCTCGGCGTCCCCGTCGACCGCGTCTACGACGTGGCGATCGGCGGTGACAGCCTCTACTTCTCGGCGGGCAAGTCGCTGTGGAAGCGCGACGGGCTGACGTCGGGCACCCTCGGCAAGGCCACCAAGGTGTACGCGCCCACCGGCAGCGGGGTCTCCGTCGACGTCGTCGCGGACAGCCGGGTCGTGGCCATGTACGAGGTGGGGACCGGCATCGTCGGCTCCTTCGACGGCGGCCGGACCTGGGCCACGCTGGACAACCACGGAGTCGGCGGTACGGGCCTCACCCTCACCGGCGGCGACCTGTACGCCGGTTACGGCAAGGACATCCGCGTCGGCCGCGACCACGGCCGCCGTTGGAGCACCATCCCGGCCGCCAACGCCGCCTCCACGACCTCCGACTTCACCCGCTGGGCCGACGGCTCACTGACCGTCTCCGAGGACGCGGCCGGTGTCTACCGGGGTACGGCGGACGGCAAGGACTACCGGCGCATCGGCGTTCAGGGCGGCACCGTCAACGCCCTCGCTCTCAGCGGCGGCCATCTGCTCGCGGCCGGCCCGCAGGGCACGCACCGCTCACGGCTTCCGGTCTCCGGTGCCGAGTGGGGCACCACCGGCGGCGAGGGCAGGCTCGGCGTCACGACCCGGCTGTTGCAGGCCTCCGCCAAGGACTCCCGGATCGTGTGGCGGGTGCGCACCGGCGCCTGGGGCGACTTCCATCTGGAGCGCAGCGGCGACGCGGGTGCCACCTGGCAGCAGAAGGGCGAGAGCAACGGCACGGTGCTCGCCCTGGCGGTGCACCCCGCCGACCCCGAGCGCGTATACGTCTCGTACGCGAACCTCCTGGGCCAGGGCCTGTTCTCCACCGAGGACGGCGGCGCCAACTGGAAGAACCTTCTCCATGACGACACGTACTTCACCGCCGTCGCGGGCGACCCGAAGAACCCGGACCGGCTGTGGCTCGGCACCCCCGACGGCCTCTACCGCTCCGACAACGGCGGCGACGACATCACCAAGGTCGTCGACGGCCGGGTGAGCACCATCGAGTTCACCGGCTCGAAGATGCTGACCGGTGGCGACGACATCAAGGTCTCGACGGACGGCGGCAGGACCTTCCGTACCGGTGACACCGGCAAGCTGCCGCTGCGGGTCGGTGACATCCTGGAGGTGGGCGGCACCCTTTACGCGGCCGGCACCAGCTACTGGGACAGCGCTCTGCCCCGGGGTGGCCGAGGCGTGCTGCGCTCCACGGACGGTGGCCGCAGCTGGCAGAACATCTCCACCGGTCTGCAGAACCTCAACGCCACCAGCCTGGCGGCCTCCGGCGGGTGGCTGTACGTGGGCACGGTGCAGGGAGGGGTGCACCGCCTGAAGCTCTGACCCGACGGGTCTGCACGACGTGGTGGCCCGCCCGTGCCGGGCGGGCCATCAGTACGGGGTGGTGTTCGCCGCCCGGCCCCGGAAGGCGCGCCGGTAGGCGTGGGGTGTGGTGTCGAGGGAGCGTACGAACTGGTGCCGCAGAGCGGCCCCGTTGGCGAATCCCGTACGGGCGGCGACCACCTCCACCGTCTCGTCGGTGCTCTCCAGCAGCCGCTGGGCGCCCAGCACCCGCTGGGCCAGCAGCCAGCGGTAGGGGGTGGTGCCCGTCTCGGTCCGGAAGCGACGGGCGAAGGTGCGCGGCGACATGCTCGCCCGTGCCGCCAGTTGGTCGACGCTGATCTCCAGGTGCAGGTTCTTCTCGGCCCAGACCAGCACCTCGCGTATGCCGTCCTCCCCGTAGCGGGCCACCGGCCGCTCGACGTACTGGGCCTGGCCGCCCTCCCGGTGCGGGGGCACCACCATCCGGCGCGCGATGGCGTTGGCGACCTCGCTGCCCTGGAGTCTGCGCACCAGATGGAGGCAGGCGTCGATCCCGGCGGAGGTGCCCGCCGAGGTGAGGACCGGGTCCTCGTCGACGTAGAGCACGCCCGGTTCGACGCGGGCCCGGGGATAGCGCCGGGCGAGCGCGTCGGCGTAGCGCCAGTGTGTGGTGCAGCGCCGTCCGTCGAGCAGCCCCGCGGCGCCCAGGACGAAGGCGCCGACGCAGACGCTCAGCACCCGGGCCCCGCGGGCGACCGCCCGGCGCAGGGCTTCCAGGAGCGCGGGCGGGAAGTCCCGGGTGTGGAAGTCGTCTCCGACCGGGATGGCGATGAGGTCGGCCTCCTCCAGGCGGTCGAGTCCGTGGGGCGTACTGATGGTGAAACCGGGCACGGCCCGCACCGATGGGGATTCTGCGGCGACGAGCGCGAAGTCGTACGCGGGCAGGCCCTCCTCCTGGCGGTCGATCCCGAACACTTCGCAGATGACACCCAGTTCGAAGGGGTGCACGTCCTCCAGCAGGACCGCGGCTACGTTCTTCAGCATGGGACCCAATGTGCAGGAGTACGCGGCGTTCTGACAGCCCCGGCCCGATCGCATGACCCCGACGGTGTGGGCGCTGCCCGGGGCGTCGGGCTGGGTGGCAGTAATTCGCTGTTGCCCGTCAGTGCTGCCACTGTCGCCGCTCCGGCGCCTTGCGCACAGTGGGGTGCATGGCACAGAACAACGCGACGACAGCGTCGGACGGGACCGGCCAACAGCACGCGGGGGTGCGGCAGGTATGGCGCGAGTCCCCGGCCGCGGTGAAGTCCCTGCTGGTCGGGACCATGGTCAACCGGCTCGGTGGTTTCGTCCAGGTCTTCATGGTGCTGTACCTGACGCATCGCGGTTTCTCCGACACCCAGGCGGGCGCCGCCCTCGGTGTGTACGGCGCTGGAGCCGTGCTCGGGACGCTGGTCGGGGGGTGGATGTCCGACGTGCTCGGGCCCCGGCTGACGATGACGTCCACGCTGCTGGGTTCGGCCGTGCTGCTCCCGTGTGTCCTCTATCTGGACGACTACTGGACCATCCTCGCGTTCATCGCCGTCAGCGGGGCCGCCGCAATGGCGTACCAACCCGCCTCCACCAGCATGATCAGTCAACTCACCCCGCCCGACCGCCATGTCATGGTCTTCGCGATCGGCCGGCTGGCGATCAACCTCGGCACGACCGCCGCCCCGCTGCTGGGCGCGGCGCTCGTCAAGGTCTCCTGGGACTTCCTGTTCTGGGGCGAGGCGCTGACCGTGACGGTCTTCTCCGCGGTCGCCGCCACCACCCTGCCGCGGCGCGGGGAACCGGGTACGACGACAGGGCCGGGGGACGACGAGGGCGCGCGGGACGGGCAGGCGGGAGCGTCCACGGGGTCGTATCTGACGGTACTGGCCGACCGCCGGTATCTGCTGTTCCTGCTGGCGATGTTCACCAGCTCCGTCATCTACGTCCAGCACATCTCGACCCTGCCGCTGACCGTGCGGCACCTCGGGATGGGCATCGAGGCCTATGCGGCGATGGTCGCGCTCAACGGCCTTCTCGTCATCACCTGTGAACTCCTGGTCGCCAAGGTGGTGCAGCGTCGGCCGATACGGACGGCCGTGATCACGGGTGTGCTGCTGACCGGCGTCGGAATGAGTCTCTACGCCCTGCCGTGGGGGCTCGCGGCTCTGGTGATCGCCACCCTCGTCTGGTCGCTCGGCGAGATCATCGGCTATCCGTCCCTGTTCTTCGCCTATCCCGCGCAGGCGGGCCCGACCCGGCTGCGGGGACGTTATCTGGGCGCCTCCAACGCCTTGTACGGACTGGGCAGTTCGATCGGTCCGTTCGTCGGAGTGATGCTCTGGAACCGCTTCGAGGAGGGGCTGTGGCTCGGTTGCGGGGTGGTGGGCGTCCTGGCCGGCGCCGCCGCGTGGGGCGGGGTGCGCCCGGCCGGAGCGGGGACGGCCCAGACCGAAATCCGCCTCGGAGGTTAGGGCGGCCGGCGCGAGGTCCGCAGCGCACGTCCGTCAGAAGAGAAACCCAAGGAGAAACGACAGATGCCACGCCATGTGATCCTGGTCGATCCCTACTCCGAGGCGGTGGAGTACGCACACGCCTTTCGTGAGCGGGGAGTCGAACCGATCGCCGTACTGAGCACACCGGCACCGCTGAGGTCCTACCTCCACGGCTGGAAACCGGGTTCCTTCAGCGCCTGCCATTTCCACGACGGCGACTTCGGCGAACTCACCCGGATCGTGCGTGGTTACGACCCGGTAGCCGTCATCCCCGGCAATGAGTCCGCGGTCAGGCTCGTGGACGCGCTGATCGAGGAGCTGGCCCCCGGAACGGGCAACACACCCGGACTCTCCGCGGCCCGCCGGGACAAGTGGCCCATGGTCCAGGCCGTGGCGAAGGCGGGCGTACCACACCTGCGCACCTTCGCCGCCACGACGGAGGAGGAGGCGGCCGACTGGCTGCGCGAGACCGGACTGGAGGGCCAGGCGCTGGTCCTCAAGCCGCGGTGCAGCGGGGGGACGGACGGTGTGCACAGAGTGGAGAAGGGCGAGGACTGGCGCCCCGTGTTCCGGCGGCTGCTGGGCTCCGTCAACATGTTCGACCTGTCCAACGACAGCGTGCTGCTCCAGGAGTTCGCCTCCGGAACCGAGTTCGTCGTCGACACGTACTCCGTCAACGGTGTGATGGGTCTGGTGGCCGTGGTCCGGTACAGCAAGTCGGCCCGGGGGAACCGGGTAGGGGTCTACGACGCCGAGGACTACCTGCGGGCCGACGATCCGCTGGGCGCCACCCTGGGGGCGTATGCGCGCCAGGTCGCCGACGCGGTCGGCATACGGGCGGGATGCGCCCACACCGAGATCATGCTGACGGACGGCGGCCCCCGGCTGATCGAAATCGCGGCGCGCCTCGACGGCGGCTGTGCGCAGCGGGCCACACGGCTGGCGACCGGAGACTGCCAGGTCGACCGTGCCGTGCGACACCACCTGGACTCCGCCTTCACCCCCGGATTCGAGATCGTGCGGCCCACCCGGGTGGTGTGGCTCTCCGCCGCGCACAGCGGCGCCATGAGGAACGTCGAGGTGCTCGACGCGGCGCGTGAGCTGACCGCGTTCCAGCAGCTGGCCTGCCGTTACCCCAACGGCTCCCGGGTGCCCAGGACCGAAGACCTCTTCACCGCTCTCGGCTGGGTACTGCTCTGCGCCCCCGACCAGGACGTCCTCGACCAGGACACCCAGCGCATACGGGAGCTTGAGGCCGAGGTGGTGATCGACCCCCTGGGCGCGTAGCCCGCGGACGGCCGCCGACGCCGTCGCGGCACCGGGCCCCGCACCGGCGGATCAGGACTCGCCGTGGTGAGGTCACCCGCCGCGGCGCCTTCCCCGGGCACACTGTCCCACGTTGGCCTGTCACGCGGCCGTGGCTCCCGGCGCGCCCGGCGCAGGCGCACCTGGGGACGCCTCATGTCCATGTCCTGGAGGTCGGGTTGACGTGTGCCGGGTGGTTCTCTCGCGCGACGGCGCTCACCGTCACCGTCGTACTGGCACTGCTGCCTACGTACGCGCAGGCCACGGCGGGAGGCGCGCCGAACCCGCCGGACACCGTGACCGCCGATGCCAAGGGGCCGGTGGGGTGGGACAGCCTGCGCCGTCTGGACCGCCTCCCCGACCTTCCCTCGGGTGTACGGACCCTGCAGTTCTCCAGCTTCGACCGTACGGGCGGCAACGCGCAGGACGGCTTCTTCGGCACCTACTCGTGTCTGCGCACCGGCGCGGAGGGGTGCGTGATCGCGGAGCACCGTGGAGCGGGTGAGATCGGGACCATCTGGTTCACCCGCGATCAGGGCGACGTGTCCCGCACAGGCACCCTCACCATCGAGCTCGACGGCAAGAAGGTCCTGGACGCGCCCCTTCAGGATGTGGTGAACGGCCGGCTCGGCGCGCCTTTCACGCCGCCTCTGGTGGCCAACGCCGACGCGTCGTCGGGTGGCGTTCTCATCGAGGTGCCCATGCCGTACCGCGAGTCCATGCGCATCACCACCCAGCACAATCCGCTCTTCTACCACGTGTCGTACCGCTCCTTCGCCGACGCCGAAGGGGTCGTCGCCTTCGACGCCCACGACACGGCGCAGGATGTCGTCGCCCTCGTCAAGGCGGCCGGCACCCGCGACCCCAAGCCGGCCCTGCCCGGGACCCGCACGACCACCCAGGCCCTCAGCCTCGCGCCGGGGCGCACCCAGACCCTCGCCACGTCCACCACACCGGGCTTGCTCACCGCACTGGAGATCCACCTCCCCCAGGCATCCGGTACCGGCGCCCAGCGGGCGGCGGACAGCGGCAGGCTCCCGAGGGCCGGCCGACGCGCCGCGCCGGCGGACGCCCGGGCGCTGCTCACCGGTCTGCGTCTGCTGATCTCGTTCGACGGGCAGCGCACGGTCGACGCGCCGCTCGGCGAGTTCTTCGGCGCGGGGCAGGCCATGGCACCGGTACGGGCTCTCATGTTCGCCACCGATCCCCAGACGCAGACCTTCCGGGCCTGGTGGCCCATGCCCTTCATGACCTGGGCACACGTCCAGCTGTACAACGGCAGCGACGTGCCCGTCACCGCGGGCAGCGCCTCGGTGAGCACCGCGCCCTCGACCGCTCACGCCCAGGCCGTCCGTGCGAGAACCGAGGGCCGTTTCCACGCTCTGTCGCACGCCGGGCCGACCGTTCCCGGTGAGAGCTGGTCGTTCCTGCGCACACAGGGCCGGGGCAAGTTCGTCGGGGTCAGCCACGGCATGCGGGGCGACACGGACCGTACCTACCTGGAGGGCGACGAACGGGTATACGTCGACGGGGCACGCACCCCGCAGATCCATGGCACCGGTACCGAGGACTTCTACCAGAGCGGCTGGTACTTCAACCACGGCCCCTACACCCAGCCCTTCAACGGAAACCCCGCACACCTCACCGCCTCCTCGGGGTGCGCGACCGGGCGCGACTGCACCGATGCCTACCGGCTCCAGCTCCACGACGCAGTGGCCTTCACCCAGTCGATCGACTACACGATCGAACACGGCCCGATGAACGACCGGCAGGCCGACTACTCCTCCACCGCGTTCTGGTACGAGTCCCCCACTCCCTCCTCGTACGCGAGCGACATCGTGCACCTGGGAGATCCCGCAGACGAGACGGCACACCACTACACCTCCAGCGCCTCGACTCCCCCGGCCGTGCTCGACTCCGCCTTCGAAGGCGATGCCCGTACGCCCACCCGGCTGCGCGCCCTGACCCGGAGCACCCGGACGCCCGTGACCTTCACCCTGGCCATCGATCCGCGCAACAGAGGTGTCGAGCTGCGGCGCACCTCCGACCAGCAACAGGCGCCCCAGCAAGCAGGGGTGAGCGTCGACGGGCACCGGCTGGGCGACTGGTACCAGCCGCTCGCCAACACCGACCGCCGCTGGCTCGACGACACCTACCAACTGCCCGCCGCGCTCACCCGGGGACGGAGCCTGCTCACCGTGACGCTCACACCGGCGACGAGCGGGCCCGCCTGGTCCGCCGCGTCGTACGAAGCCCGCAGCCTGACCTGACCGCACCACCGGCCCATGCGGTCAGGGGTCTCGGAGCGGGACCGCGCGCTGCTCACCCTGCCCCGGACACACCAACATCCAGATCGCCCGTCGGCCGGGAGTGTCCGAGGGCACCGTACGCAAACACCTGGAGAACGCCTACCGGCGACTGCACGTCACCCACCGCATGGCCGCGGTGATCCGCGCGTTCCCGGAGGGCACGTCGGGGATCCGTCCCGGAACGGGCAGCGTCCCCCGATGTGAAATTTGCCATTCAAGATCTTGATGTTTGTTCACCCCCATGCCAGATTCGGCGCAGCACCACCAGGTCGACGGCGGAGTCCACGCGGATACGCCGTAACAGCTGCGGGGGAAAGGCCACCAACATGCCCGTACAGCACACCGCCGGGGACCGACTCGCAGTGGAGAGGCGGACCATCGAGGCCGTCCCGGACAGCGAGCGGCACGGCACGCCGCGCAGCCAGTTCACCCTGTGGTTCGGCGCCAATATGCAGATCACGGCGATCGTCGACGGCGCGCTGTCGGTCGTCTTCGGTGCCGACGCGCTCTGGGCGATACCCGCGCTGCTGATCGGCAACGTGCTCGGCGGCATCGTGATGGCCCTGCACTCCGCGCAGGGCCCGCGCCTCGGCGTACCGCAGATGATCTCCAGCCGCGCGCAGTTCGGCGTGTACGGCGCGGTCCTGCCGCTGGTGCTGGTGATCCTGATGTATCTCGGATTCGCCGCGACCGGCAGCGTACTGGCCGGGCAGGCGGTGTCCGAGATGCTGCACATCGGCACGGACGCCGGGATCCTCGTCTTCGGGGCGCTGACCGCCGTGGTGGCCGTGACCGGCTACCGCCTCATCCACATCGCGGGCCGGGTCGCGACCGTCGTCGGCGCGCTGGGCCTGGGCTATCTGCTGGTGCGCCTGTTCACGCAGTACGACGTGGGCGCGCACGTCGGCCAGAAGGGCTTCGACGCCGCGACCTTTCTGCTCGCCGTGGGTCTCGGGGCCGGATGGCAGCTGACCTTCGGTCCCTATGTCGCGGACTACTCGCGCTACCTGCCCCGCGACACCAGCACGCGCGCGACGTTCTGGTCCACCTTCCTCGGCTCCGTCATCGGCTCCCAGTGGTCCATGACGCTGGGCGCGCTCACCGCGGCCGTCGCCGGGGAGGCGTTCCTGCCCGACCAGGTGGGCTTCCTCGGCGATCTGGCGGGCCCGGCGTTCCTCGCGTTCCTCATCTATCTGGTGATCGTGGTCGGCAAGCTGACCGTCAACTGCCTGAACGCCTACGGCGGCTTCATGTCGATCCTGACCACCGTCACGGCGTTCGACCGCCGCTCGCACATCTCGGCCGCGGTACGCGCCGCGTACATCGTCGGCTTCATCGCGGTGTCGATGGTCATCGCGCTCGCCGCCAGCGACGACTTCCTGACCAACTTCAAGAACTTCGTGCTGCTGCTCCTGACGGTGTTCACCCCGTGGAGCGCGATCAACCTGGTCGACTACTACCTGCTGTCCCGTGAACGGGTCGACATCCCGGCGCTGTACGACCCGGACGGCCGCTACGGGCGGTGGAACGTCACCGCGCTGACCTGCTACGTCGTCGGGGTCGCCGTGCAGGTTCCGTTCCTGGCCACCACCTTGTACACCGGCCCGATCACCAAGAAGCTCGACGGCGCCGACATCTCGTGGATCGTCGGGCTGGGCGGCACCGCGGCGCTGTACTGGCTGTGGGCGCGGCGTACCGCCAACGCGCCCTCCGAGACCATCCACCCGGCCGCGACCGGGAGCGGTGACCGGGCGGTAGCGGGCGCCTGACCCGGTGTCACGCGGTCGGCACGACATCCGCCCACAGGGCGGCGGCGTCGGGTGAAAACGGTACGACCGCTCCCGGCGCCGCGTCGTCGGCCGCGTCCCACCACACGCCCTGACCCGTCGTCAGGACGGAATTGTCCGCCTCGGCCTGCCAGTGGCCGCACAGCACATGGAGCACACCGGAGTGTCCCGGTCCCGGTACGACGGGCCCGGTGACCCGGTCCACCTCGGCCGTCCAGTGGCCGCGCCGCACCATCAGGTTGAGCACCCGGCAGGGCCCGCCCGCGAGTTCGGCGGTGAGGGCGAGGTCGCCGGAGAATGCGAAGGGCTCCCCCGCGCGCGCCAGCAGCCGGTCGAACGCACCGGGCGACGTCAGCCGTACCCCGTCGCCCGAGAGCAGGGTGAGGGTCCGGTCCACCCCCGCGAACGCCGAGAACGGACCGCCCCGGCCGATCTCGGCTACGCTCGCACGCCACCCGAAGTCATCGGTGCCCTCGGGGCGCGAGGCGATCTCTCTCGTGGTGCCGCCGCCGTTGCGCCAGGGGCCCGCGGGCAGGGTCTCTACATCGTAGTGGTGCATGGGTGGGCTCCTGGGCGGGCGCGGGTCGAGGGGGGGTGTCAGGTCCGCAAGTACGAGGCCCCGTTGACATCGAGGACGGTGCCCGAGCTCCACATCGCCTGCGGGGAGGACAGATGGAGCACAGCCGCGGCGATCTCGCTCGGGTCGGCGACGCGTCCGAAGGGGCTCTGGGCCCGGATGGCCTCGCCTTCGGGCCCCTCCAGGCGGCCCGCGACGCGCTCGGTGGCGACGAAGCCGGGGGCGACGGACGCCACCGCGATCCCGTGCGGGGCGAGGGAGACCGCGAGGGACTGGCCCAGCGCGTGCAGGGCGGCCTTGGTGGCGCCGTAGGCCGGGTGGTCGGGCTCGCCCCGGAAAGCGCCGCGCGAGCCGATGTTGACGATCCGCCCTTCGCGGCCCGCCTCGATCATCCGGTTCGCCACCCGGTGGCTGAGATGGGCGGGACCCAGGAGGTTCACGTCGACGGTCTGTCGCCAGGCCTGCTGCCACTGCTCGTACGAGGTGTGCGCGAGAGGGTGGGCCACCATCACGGCGGCGTTGTTGACCAGGATGTCCACTCCGCCGAGCGCTTCCTCGGCGCGGGCCGCCAGCTCCTCGACGCCGTCCGGGTCCGCGAGGTCGGCGGCGATGAGTACGTGTCCCTGCCCCTCCAGTGCGGCGAGGGTCGCCTCGGCGTCCGGACCGGCTTTGGAGCAGTGGACGGCGACCCGGTCGCCGCCCTGGGCGAAGGCGGCGGCCACGGCCCGGCCGATGCCCCGGGAGGCGCCGGTGACCAGGACACCCCGGCCGGTGCTGGGCAGCTTCGTCACGGTCCGGTCCATCGGGGGTCCCTCTCGTCGGCGGCGGCGACGGCCCCGCCCTCTGCGCGGTGCCGTCGCTCCGAGCCTACTGAGCATGATCACGATCTGGGAAGCCCGTGCCCGGACGGCGAAAACCGTGGTCGCGCGCCTCAGACCGGCAGGTTCGCCGTGACCAGGCAGCCCGGACTGTCGGCCGCGGTCACCGCGACGGGCGTGGTGGTGCCCAGCAGGCTGTTGCCGTTGACCAGGGTGTTGGCCGAGGAGACGACGGCCACCCCGGTGGGGCTGCTGCGCACCACGTTGCCGGTCACGGAAGAGCCCGGTGAGGAGTCCACATGGATCCCCTTGTCGTTGCTCCCGGACACGGTGTTCGCGCTGATCAACGCGTCGGGGGCGTAGTACGCCCGGATCCCGGCCGCGGCGGCACCGGCCACGACGTTGCCGGAGATGACGACACGGGAGGCCGAGGTGCCGCTGTTCGCGTTGCCGCCCATGATGTCGATGCCACGGTCCTTGGCGCCCGCGCCCTGGACGATGTTGCCGGTGACGACGAGGTCCTGGAAGCCCGCGACCGTACCGCCGTCACTGGCGTAGGCCGCGCGGATACCGCCGAAGCAGTCGTCCATCGTGTTGTCGGCGACGACCGTCTGGTTGGTCGCGTAGGGGTGGATGGCGAACCAGCGGCTGCCGTGGATGGTGTTTCCGATGATCTCGACGCGCTCGTGGGAGTTGCGGGCGTCGAAGCTGTGGGAGCCGACGAGGGTGGGGAAGGCGCCGTAGGTGATACCACCGACCGTGCTGCCCGAGCCGCAGTAGTTGTCGCGAATGACGATGTCGGAGCAGGCGGTGCCGTCCTCGGAGCCGATGACACTGCCGCCCACGCGGGCGCTGTCCAGCTGGACGGCCTCGGTTCCCCAGGAGATGCGGTTGGCGGTGCCGGTCCAGCCGCTGAAGCGGCAGTTCTCGACCCGGCCGTTGCGTACGGCGCCGAACTCCACGGCGTGCCAGTTCGATACGTTCACCACGCGCAGATCGCGGATGATCACATCGGTGGCGTGCCAGATGGATATCCCCATCCAGCCCTGCGCGTCGTCGGTGGGCTGCGGGCCGGCCACATCCCAGACCCCGCCCTCGATGATGATGTTCCCCGGCCCGCTGTAGCCGGAGCCGCCGGCCGTGTCCCCCCATGCTCCGTTCATCAGCATGAACTGGGTGCTTCCGGTACGCCGGAACGTGGTGCCGGGCGTCAGCGTCAGACGTGTGTCGGCGCCGATCCGCAGATACGCGCCGATGGTCCAGGTGCCGGGGCCCACGACGACATGCCCGCCGCCCGCGCTCTTGGCGGCGTTCAGCGCGGCCTGGACGGTCGCCTCGGTGGTCCCCGCCGAACTGTCGACGTAGTACACCTTCCAGGTGCCGGAGGGGGTGGCCGCGCTCGCGGGCTGCGCGCCAAGCACGGTGGCGGTCGCAAGCCCGGTGGCGGCGAGTCCGGCGGTGCCGAACGCGGCGCGGTCGAGCAGGGAGCGGCGGCTGAGGGCGGGCGACGCCGCGGCGTGTTCCATGCGGGGCATGGGTGGGGCCTCCTGTGTGGCCTGGGAAGGGCGAGAACACGGGAGTTCTATCAGCAGGCCGTTCGGTTCATCGCCCCGGCCGTCGCCGGGCACGGTCCCGGGTCACCGGGGCGGCACGCGGACGGGGCCGCCGTCCTGTCCACCGGCCGGTCAGGATGACCTCGGTCGGCTCGGGACGGCGGCCCCGTCGTCGCGGACGCGGTGTCAGACGGTGAGGACGATCTTGCCGCGGGTCCGCCCCTCCTGGTTGAGGCGCCAGGCGTCCGCCGCCTCGGCCAGCGGGAAGGTCTTCTCGACGTGCACCGAGAGCTTCCCGGCGTCGGCGAGCCGGGCGAGCTCCGTGAGGTCCTCGCTGTCCGGACGCACCCAGAGCGAGTGCCCACCCTGCTCGACAGCGGCCTGGTCGGCGATGGACACGATGCGCTCCCGCTGCTTGAGCAGGGCCTGCGACAGATCGACGACACCGCCCCCGACGAAGTCGAGCGCCGCGTCCACGCCCTCCGGCGCCAGCGCGCGTACGCGGTCCTCCAAGCCGTCCCCGTACGTCACGGGCTCGGCGCCGAGCCCGCGCAGGAACTCGTGGTTGCGCTCGCTCGCGGTACCGATCACCCGGGCGCCGAGGGCCACCAGGATCTGCACGGCGAACGCTCCGACACCGCCGGCGGCGGCGTGCACCAGCACCGTCTCACCCGCCGTCACCCCGGCCCGCCGGACCGACTGATAGGCCGTCAGGCCCGCCAACGGCACCCCGGCCGCCTCTTCCCAGCTCAGCGCGGCGGGCTTGGGCGCGACGCAGCGTACCGGCGCGGCGACCAGTTCGGCGTACGTGCCCTTCTCCACCCAGTCCTTGCGCAGATAGCCGAAAACCTCGTCGCCCACCTGGTACTCGGGTACGTCCAGGCCGATCGCTTCCACCACGCCCGCGACGTCCCATCCCGGGATCAGCGGAAACGCGGCCTCCATGATCGGATCGAGGTACCCGGCGCCCAGTTTCCAGTCGACCGGATTGACCGCCGCCGCCTTCACCCTGATCAGGACCTCGCCGGGCGCGACCTTCGGATCGGGAAGGTCCACCAGGCGCAGGTCGTCAGCAGAACCGAACTTCTCCAGCACAATTGCCTTCATGACCAGCAGGAACACCGATCCGGTGCGTCTCATTCCCCACCGGAGGAGATACACCCGAAAGGCGGCAGCGGCCTTGCGTGAAGCGCGCCCGCTGCGACCGGTGGCACGCGGCCCGGCCGCGACACGGTAAACGCGTCGACAGCGCCCTTCGGTACCCGGCAGAGTGGTCGTCCGTGACGAGCAGTGAGCTGTGGACCCGTGCGACCGCCGACCGCTACGACGCCGAGGAGACCGAGATGTCCTCGGCCGCCGTTCTCGGACCGACTCTCACCTTCCTCGCCGAGCTGGCCGGAGACGGCCGGGCCCTGGAGTTCGCCATCGGCACCGGACGCGTGGGTGTCCCCCTGCGGGAACGCGGTGTGCCGGTCGTGGGCATCGAACTGTCCGAGCACATGGCAGCGGTCCTGCGCCGCAAAGCCGACGAGGTCACGCTTCCCGTGGTCATCGGGGACATGGCCAGCACGGTCGTCCCCGGTGAGTTCAGCCTGGTCTACCTCGTCTACAACACCATCGCCAATCTGCTCACCCAGGACGAGCAGGTGGCGTGCTTCCGCAACGCCGCCCGCCATCTTGCGCCCGGCGGCCGGTTCGTCATCGAGCTGGGTGTGCCGCCGCTGCGGTTCCTGCCTCCCGGGCAGGTCGCGGTGCCCTTCGACGTCTCCGAACGGCATCTCGGCTTCGACACCTTCGACCTGGTCGAACAGGTCCTCGTCTCCCACCACCTCACCCACGACGGCGACGACGGCAGGTACCGCCGCGGCAACTCCCGGCACCGGTACGCCGGGCCGGCGGAGCTCGACCTCATGGCGCGCATCGCCGGGCTGGAACGGGAGCGCCGCGTCGCGGACTGGGACGGGACCCCGTTCACCCAGGACTCCGCGAAGCACATCTCCGTATGGCGCAAGCCGGTCTGAGGCCGGCCGGGAGAAGCTAGTCCGTCTCCAGTTCGTCCTTCCCCCGTGCGACCGCGCCGTGCAGGGTGCGCAGGGCCAGGAGCAGGACGCCTATGTCGTCGAGGTAGACGGGATCGGGGAGCAGGTCGACCGGGCTGATCACATACAGCAGCGCGCCCCAGTAGGCGGCCTTGTGGGTCAGGGGAATGCCGGCGTCCCGCAGGATCCTGCGGGCCCGGACCAGCCGGACGGTGAGGACGACCGCCCCCGCCGCGGCAACGACAAGCGCGAGCGCGGCAAGGACCAGCCCGGCCGTCACTTCCCTGCCCATGCTCAACGAAGCGGCCAGAGCCGCCTGCGAAGGGCTCATGATCCCGGAAAGGGCTGGGGGGCGCGGCTCCCGGGGGCACGGGAAGCTGCCCGGCCGGGCAGGCGGAGTTCGGTCTCCCTCTCGGGTTGGTCCAGCGTCCGGCCCGTCGACTGCCTCATAGGGCGGCCACCTCCTCACAGTGCGGCGGGGCGGCGCCCCGTCTCGCCTTACGTGTACCGTGCGCGCCGCGGTTGATGCCCGGCGTGTCCTCGGCGTCACGAGCGGGACCAACCGGCCCACGTCCGTGCACGGCTAGGATGCCCGGGGGTTGTGGATCTCACAGGGGAGGGACATGAAACTCATCCGTATACCCGGCCCACCCGGCCGACTGCGCACGGCCGTCGGCGCGTTCGCCGTCGCCACGGGGGTACTGACCGGCATGCTCGTGGGGCCCGTGGACACCGCGAGCGCCGCCACGGTCACCACGGGCCCGGTCTTCAACGATCCGACCGGTGACAGCGCGGCCCAGCAAGCCATCCGCGGCCAGGTCCGGTCCGTCGTCACCAACGCCGACAGCGGAACCTCGCTGCGGCTAGCCATGTACCACCTGTGGGACGAGACCGTCGCCAACGAACTCGTCGCCGCGAAGACGGACCGAGGCATCAGCGTCAAGGTGGTCCTGGACGCGAGCACCCGCGACTACCCGGCCGCGTACGACATCCTGCGGACCGCTCTCGGTACGGACACCACGAAGAGCTCGTACGTGAAGCTGTGCGCCACCGGCAGCTCCTGTCTCGGCCCGGCGGGCACCGGCATCAACCACAACAAGTTCCTGCTGGCCGGCAGCGTCGGTGGCGGAACTCAGAAGAACGTCGTGGTGCAGCTCACCTCGAACCTGACGCCGTCCAACTACACGCGCTACTGGAACAGTTCGGTCACCGTCGTGGGCAACACCGAGCTCTACAACGGCTACCTCTCCTACTTCGACAAGCTGCCCGCCCAGAACCGCGCCGGCTGGACGTACACGTACGGCAACGCGGGCGACTACAAGTACTACTTCTTCCCGCGCGCGGGCACCGACGCCACCACGGACACCGTCGTGAACGCGCTGGACAACATCACCTGCCGCTGGACCGACACGGCCGGCTCGCACCGTACGACCGTGCACGCGGCCATGTTGAAGATCAGCCGTCAGGCCGTGGCCGACAAGCTGCGCGCGCTCGCCGGGGCGGGATGTCTGGTGGATCTCGTCTACAGCGAGACGGACACGGGGACGTGGAACGCCCTGCACGGGGTCTCCGGCATCACCAACCGCTGCTACCAGCACGATGACGACTCCGACAGCGCCACCCCGAACCGCATCGTGCACTCCAAGAACGTGATGGTGGACGGTATGTACGCGGGTACCGTCCAGAAGCTGGTGTGGACCGGCAGCCACAACTGGAGCGGTCCGGCGCTGCGCGACAACGACGAGGCGATGCTGCGGATCACCACGCCCTCCGTCTACAGCGCGTTCGAGGCCAACTTCCAGGCGGCTCGGGCCGCGGCCGTACCCGGCACCAGCGACAACGTCACCGCCTGCAAGAGCGAGTAGCGAGGCCGCGACTCCCGCCCGGGTCGGGCCGGGCGGGAGCCCACCGGGTACCGGCGGGGCCCAAATGGATACCGGTTCGGGCGGACACGTCGTTACTGTGGCCGCATGACCACCGACGCCTTCCCGCCCGATGACATCGCCCTGCTCCCCCGGGCCGAGTTCGCCTTTCCCGGCCCGCTGCGGGACCAGCTCGTCGCGGCCGTCATCGACGGATCCAAGACCTCGACGACGGGGCTCCTACTCGGCTACGAGCACGCGAAGGAGCCACTTCCCTCCGTCGGGAGCCGCGAGGTCGTGATCGACTCCGAGGACCGCCCGGTCGGGGTCATCGAGGTCACCGAGGTGCGCGTCGTGCCGCTCGCCGAGGTGGATTTCGCTCATGTGGTGGCCGAGGGGGAAGGCGATACCAGCATCGCCGGATGGCGGGCCAACCATGAGAGGTTCTGGCACAGCGCGGAGATGCGCGCGGCACTGGACGACCCGGCGTTCACCGTGGACGACGAGACCGCGGTGGTGCTGCAACGCTTCCGTCTCGTCACGCACCTGCGCCCGGCGGCCTGACCGACCGGGCCGCGGTTGACGTTCGGCGGGCCGCCGGTTGCCCCATCACGCGGCCACGGCGTCCCACATCGTGTGTACGGAGGGGCGGCGCGGGCGCTGAGGGGCACGCTCGGCGAGCCTCGTCATCCAGGCGCCGATCTCCTGCAGTTCCCTGCGCCCGACGCCGGCTCGTACGCGCGGAAACCAGCGGTGCTCCTCCGCGTCCATGTGCCGCTCGACGATGTCCATCAGCAGCCGGGCCTTGGCGTCGAACGCGATCTCGCCGGGGCGCATGTCGTACAGCTCGGCGGCCAGCACGTCGGCGATGTGATGTTCCTCGATGTAGCTGAGGATTTCGGGTTCCGTCTCGGGGAGCAGAACGCAGACGCGCGGGTACATCCCCTCCCGCTCGATGTACGTGTAGACGGTCAGCGCGCGCAGGAAGGGCCCCACTGCCTCGGTCCGGCCTTCGACCCGGTAGGAGCGGATCAGCCGCCTGATCTCCTTGTGGCCTTCCCTCAGCATCACGATCGCGTCAGTCGACATGGCAGCTCCCTGAGGCACGGCACTCACTTATGTTTCAGGCCCATACCCGGCAAACAGGACGATCATGCGCCGGAGCGATGGGGGCTGGCCGTCCGCTGCCGGGCGGTCACAGGCGGATATCGGATGAACCGACCGCCCGGGGGCCCGACTGCCACGAGGTACGCGACCCACCTCCGCGGCGCTCCCCCTATATACACACCGCCGCATACGCGAAGACGCCCGGCCGGGTGGTCCCGGCCGGGCGTCTTGGTGTGTCTGCTACCGAGGGTGGCTCAGTACCAGTGGTGGACCTGCCAGAAGTTCCAGGCGCCCACGGGGCTGCCGTAGCGGGACTTCATGTAGTCCAGGCCCCACTTGATCTGGGTGGCGGGGTTGGTCTTCCAGTCCGCACCGGCCGAGGCCATCTTCGAGCCCGGCAGGGCCTGGACCAGGCCGTAGGCGCCCGAGGCGGAGTTCGTGGCGGTGTGGTCCCAGCCACTCTCGTGGGAAACGATGTTGTTGAAGGCGGCGAACTGCGCCGGGTCCTTGATCATCTGCTGGGCGATCGCCTTGGCGCTCGTGGGAGCCGCCGCCTGGGCGGGGACCGTGGCGAGCAGGGAACCGGCGGCACCGACGGCCACGACGGCACCCGCGAGGGTCTTCTTCGAAGCGGCGATGCGGCGGATGACAGAGTTGGACACGGATGAACCTTCCGAAGGGGACGAGGGGGGTCGCCGCATGCCGGAGGCATGCGTGAGCCACTCACACGGGGAGAGGGGTTCGTCTGCGGCGGGGAGAAACACCCGTGCCGCTCGGCGACTCATCCAGTTCTACCGGCGACCACCGGGCCTGGCAACGACCCCTTCTACTAGGGAGACTCGCAGCGGAGGACCTCGGTCCTGGGGGGGGGC
>NZ_JBJHPC010000761.1:0-2843 GCF_045257485.1 Streptomyces sp. YS-3
TTCCCACCCGGGCCGGATCACCTGGGACCCCACCGATCAGGCCGAGCCCGTACCGGTCCCGCCGACTGTGGTCGACGGTGACGGGGACCTGTGGCTGCGGGACCGGGGCACTGGCACCTGGACCATGCCCGAGTTCAACCCGAAGGAGTTCCCGGCCCGCTGTGGCGAGGTTCTGACGTGGAACGAGCTTGCCCGCGAGTTCGGCCCGCTCACCGCACTGGCCGACGACCGCCGCATCGGCGGCGGCCGGCGCTGACCGCGCCGCCTTCCGCGATGACCGCGCCCCTGAAGCGACCCGGGTAGCTGGGAGCTCCAGCTCACCGCCGAGCTCTCATTGGAGCCGCGGCCCCACGCGCCGATCAGTGACTCAGCGTGGCCGGTCCACAGAAGTTGTGCCAGAACCGGAACTCGGTGCTGGCACAGATCTTGGGGAGCGGCCACGGAGGGTGACAGCAAAAGATCTTCGACATCGCCATCAAGGAGATCAAAAAGGAAGAACTGCTGCTGAAGGACCCTGCCTAAAACTGAGGGACTGGTCCTCCCGCCGGGGGCCCGCTCCCGGTGGCGTTCTCCAGCCGTGATCCTTCCCAGCGCATGAAGCATTGCGCCTGTTCACGCTGCTTGCAGTGCTGGTGCCGGGCGGGGACGGCCGCCGTCCCCGCCCCTGCGGGGTTGAGCTGCGAAAGAGCCCCGGTTTCGGCCGGGGCTCTTCTCGTTCACGCGGCTTACAGAGCGCGGGGCGGACGTTCCGTCACCGGCCACACGCCAGCCGCCCGCCCCCCGCCTCGGTCACCCTACCGACCACCGCGACCACCGCGGCCCGGCCTGTTACAGCTCGTGCGCGCGCTGGATGATCCGCCGTTCCAGCTCCTCACGCTGGGCGGGTGTGTAGTCCCGCTCGATGACGACGGCCGCCCCGATCACGCCATCGGCCCCGATGGCGGTGGTGATTCTCGGTTCACTGGTGGTGGTCCGGGTCGGTGTGTGGCGTCCCTGGTGCGCGACCTCGCCGTTGCGGATGACGACCAGGCGTTCGGCGCCGGCCTGCATCCACGCCGTCTCGATAGCATCCCCGCCCCACAGCTCCGGCGCCCCGCTGAACTCGCCAGCGAACCCGTCCCCGGGTGCGGTGTGCTCGACCAGCCGCAGCTCATGCTGCTCATGGCCCGGTCCCGGTCCTGGCTTTCCGCTGGTCACCACCTCGTACGTCTCCGTCCAGCCGGGCAGGTCCCCGTACTCCCCGAAGGTCACCACCAGGCGGTCACCGGGCCGCGTCGGATACCAGGGGGCTCGGGTCAGCTCCTCGTGGCCGGCCATCAGCGCGGACACCTCCCCGGGAAGGTCCCGGTGGAGCCTGGCCTCCGTAGCCCGTCCCACCGGCGACGTAGGCCCCTCGTGCTGCGTCATGGCTGCTCTCCCATCCTGCCCGGGGCACCCGTTGCGCCCCGGCCCGATGGCACGACAAGCTGACAGACAACCGCAACCCGTCAGCAGGCCCTAAACCGCAGGCAAATCGTGCTTCCCGGACAAGTCGTGCCCACGTATGGGAGGGCCGGAACCACCCTCCTGGGGGAAGAACCGGCGGCCCAGTCGCGGCGGTGGGGATCATGACGACCCGCCCCCTGGGTGTAGGGGCCGGTCCCTGGCGGACGGGCGCGGTCGGACACCGCAGCACCTGATCTGTTCCCGTGAAGGGTGAGCGCGTGCCTTCGGGCATTGAGTGGTGTCGGCGGCGGCGGAAGGCCAGTCGCGCGGCATACGCTTGACCAGGGCGCTATGCGGCTCGTTCTTCGATCATGAAGAGCACGCTGAACAAGCTCGTGACCATGTCCGTGATGACCTTGGTCGTCACGTCGGCCGCCGCGATCCCTGCCCAGGCAGCCCCGGAGCCACCCGATCCTGGCGCTGGGGCCGTCTGCGAAACCAGCGGCATCGTCGGGTAGGTGGGGGGCCTGGTCGGCGGCAATGACGTGTGCGGCGATGTCGGCGACGACGACGTCGACGACATTGGAGACGACCTGCCCCGCCACCGCAGCCTCCCCCACGTGTTCCGCGGGTCCTCTTCCTGAGAGAGTGGCCGGTGATCATCGCCAGGAAGCTGCCGCGCCTGCCGCCGGTGTCTGTGTCCGGCACCGCCCCTCGAGGGGTGCCAGCTGGTCCTGGTGAGACGAGCAACGCATGACGCTGGGGGATGGGCGGCGATGGCCGGCCTGCCGTCTGGCGAGGGGTTCCTGTGCTGCTGGTGCGCCGCCCGCTGGAGGGGGCGCACCGCGGGTAAGACGATGGCCGGTCCCCAAAAGCCTCTACCGGCAAGGGGCCCCGGGCGAAGACATCGGCCCCCGGTCCATCGAGTCCCGGCGTGTGGGGGAGATGACGTCCCGTTCCCAGCGGTCGCAACGATAGCCTCCGGCGGGTGACGACCTGATCTTGCTCTGTGGTGGTTGGTGGGGGCGCGCGGTGTGCACTGGCCACGCTTGAGCTGATCGGCCCAACGGCCACGCCCTCGTCGTGACTTACGGGGACGCGGCTCAGGCGGCTGACATTGTTCTCTTCTGGCTTGCATAGCCGGGGCTTCGCGCCCAGGGGTCGTCGGGCGAGAGGACCGGCGCGGTGCGTTCTGCCTGAGCTCGGATCTCAACGTGAGATTCGAGGCGGTGACACGGAACGCTTCCTCGTAGAGACCAGGGCTGCGCTCATGACCCTGCCTGCCAGGCCCAGGCGACGGATACGTGCTGCCGGTCACGCAACGAAACCCAGGACTGCGGCAAGAACCCCAGCCAGGGTCAGTAGCGGTGGGAGCGCATCCATAGAACTCTTCGGTCGTGTTCTGGCTGCTCTCGGGG
>NZ_JBJHPC010000762.1:0-2839 GCF_045257485.1 Streptomyces sp. YS-3
GCCCACGAGCCGCCCGCCCCGGTCGAGTCGCCCTTCGACGGCCCGGGTCCGGAGGCCGAGGGCAGCGTGCCGCCCCGGCGGCCGTTGCACGAGCCCGATCCGTACGGGACGCCGCCGTACGGCGGGCCCGGCCCGTGGGCGCCCGCGCCGCCCGTCCAGCATCCGGCGCCGCTTGCCGGTGCAGTGCCGCCCCAGGGGACGTACCCGGCGCCGGAGGCCCCGGCTCCGTACGCCGTACCGGACAGCGCGCCGCCGGTCCCGCCCTCGTCCCAGTGGGTGCAGTACGACCCGTGGGGCGCGGCCGGGCCGCAGCCGCTGAGCACGGCCGGGGTGCCGCTCGGGCGCAAGCCCCGGCGCGGGCCGCTGGTCCTCGGGGCCGTCGTCCTCGCGCTGGTCGCGGGCGGCATCGGCGGCGGGATCGGCGCGTACGTCGAGCGCACCGGCACCACCCACGTCAGCCTCCCGCAGGCCGGCAAGGGGCCCATCGGCCGCGCGCCCGACAGCGTCGCCGGGATCGCCGCGAGCGCCCTGCCGGGCGTCGTCACGCTGCACGTCAGCGGGGAGAGCGAGTCCGGCACCGGCACCGGCTTCGTCCTCGACAACGCCGGACACATCCTCACCAACAACCACGTCGTGCAGCCCGCGGGCTCGTCCGGCGACATCAGCGTGACCTTCAGCGGGGGCGAGAGCGCCCGCGCCACGGTGGTCGGCCGCGACTCCGGGTACGACCTCGCCGTGGTCCGGGTGACCGGTGTCTCCGGGCTGAAGCCGCTGCCGCTCGGCAACTCCGACAACGTCCAGGTCGGCGACCCGGTGGTGGCCATCGGCGCCCCCTTCGACCTCTCCAACACCGTCACCTCCGGCATCATCAGCGCCAAGGAGCGCCCCATCACCGCGGGCGGTGAGAAGGGTGACGGCAGCGATGTCAGCTATGTCGACGCGCTCCAGACCGACGCCCCGATAAACCCGGGCAACTCGGGCGGCCCCCTGCTCGACTCGCGCGCGCACGTCGTCGGCATCAACAGCGCCATCCGCGCCGCGGGCAACAGCGACAGCGGCGGCCAGGGCGGCTCCATCGGGCTCGGCTTCGCCATCCCCGTCAACCAGGGCAAGCGGGTCGCCGAGGAGCTGATCAACACCGGCAGGGCCACCCACCCGGTCATCGGGGTCACCCTCGACATGAAGTACTCCGGCGACGGGGCCCGGGTCGGTGCCAAGGCAGCCGACGGCAAGCCCTCCGTGACCCCCGGCGGCCCCGGCGCCACCGCGGGCATCAAGCCCGAGGACGTGATCACCAAGGTCGACGGCCAGCGGGTGCACAGCGCCGAGGAGCTGATCGTCAAGATCCGCGCGCACCGCCCCGGCGACCGTCTGGAGCTGACGCTCAGGCGGGGCGGCCAGGACCAGCGGCTCACCCTCACACTGGGCTCCGCCACGTCCTGACGTACGACCGGGACGCCGCCGCGGCCCGCACCCCGGGTCACCTATCGGTCACCCGACGGGTGAGCGGCGGCCAAAGGTCACCGGGTAGGTACCGTTTCGACAGTTTCGGCGGGTACCGTGGAGCGGTCCATGACTGGACCCGGGAGCAGCAGCCACGAGGAGCAGCAGGTGTTCAACGACATAGGGCCCATGGAGCTCGTCACCCTCGTGGTCCTCGCTGTGCTCATCTTCGGCCCGGACAAGCTGCCCAAGCTGATCCAGGACGTCTCGGGGTTCATCCGTAAGATCCGCAGCTTCTCGGAGACCGCCAAGGCGGACATCCGCGCCGAACTCGGCCCCGAGTTCAAGGACTTCGAGTTCGAGGACCTGAACCCGAAGACGTTCGTGCGCAAGCAGCTCCTCGACAACGACGACCTGGGTCTCAAGGAGATCCGCAACAGCTTCGACCTGCGCAAGGACATGGAGGAGGTCGCGGACGCGGTGCACGGACGCGAGAGCGCCTCCACCGCCCCGACGGCCGCCGCCAACGGCTCGGCCGCGGGTGTGCCGGGCACGCCCGACCTCCTCAAGAAGCGCGAGAAGCTCGACCCGGGCGAGCGCCCCCCGTTCGACGCCGACGCGACCTGACACCACCCCCCGAATTTCGTACGCAACGTCAATCCGAGCCACGTCCGTACCGTCATTCCCGGTGGACGCGACCGGGGTGGCTATCCTCCATAGGTCCGGCAGCCAGGACGCCCGAGGGGGGCGGGCCGCTGCGGACACCTACGGATCGAGGAGGCGGCCGGGCAGTGGAGACGACGAGTCGGGTTTCGGCACAGGGGTCCACCGAGGACACCCCGTCCACACCAGAAGGGGTGCCGGCGGCCCGGCGTACGGTAGACGGCTTTCTGCGGGCACCGTTCGCCTGGTACGGCCTGGACCAGGCCTTCACCGGGCCGCGCTGGCTGATGCAGGTGGCCACGGCCGCCGACGGCACCGTGCAGCACGGCTCCATCGGCCACGGCGACGAGCCGTCGATACGGCCGGCCCGCGAAGACACAGCCGACCGCTCGGCCGCCGACCGCGAGCGCTTCGCGGTGGTGGTGAGCCTCCCGGCCAACCCCACCCGCCGCAGCGGCGACGGTACGGGAGTGCTGGAGGCCACCACGGTCTCCTCCGCGGCCTGGCTGGCCGGGTCCGGGCTGCTCTCCTTCACCTGGCCCGCCCAGATGGACCACGTGCGGCGCGGTGAGTGGCTGGACCAGCAGACCGAGGCGGCCTGGGAGCTGGCGGACGACCTCTCCGGGGCGGACTGGACCACGCTCTCGCTGCCGGTCGACGGGGTCGCGACGCCGTTCCACTACCGGGAGTCCGAGTTCGGGTGGGTGCTGGCCGGCTCCGCCGGGGGCGGGAT
>NZ_JBJHPC010000763.1:0-2827 GCF_045257485.1 Streptomyces sp. YS-3
CCCCGCCTACGCCCCATGGTCTGCCACCCCCGTCCACCGACACCACGATGCTCCCGCCTGGATCACGTCCATGGAAGGTTGCGGGTGGTCACGACGCGGGCGGCGGTGTTGCTCCGGTTCAGCGGCCGGATGCCGAGCCTGCTGCTTGAACGTCCTCATCCGCCGCCCGGCGCGGCCCGGGCACCAGGGCAGGCAGCAGGTCGAGCCCGGTGGGCTCGTCCAGCTTGGGCACGGTGATCCACGGCTCGCCGTGCCGGGTGGTGACCTTCACCGCGCCCGCCGAGCCGTCCGCCAGAGCTGCCGAGAGCCGGTCCAGGCCGTCGGTCATACGCCACTTCAGGTCCGTGATGAACGTCTGCGGGTCCATCGGCTGGCGGATGGCGGCGTAGTGCACGGCGTGGGTGGCTTCGAAGTCGCCGGGTAGGTCGTTCTCCGGGTTGCGCCAGCGCAGCCGCCCTCGATGTAGATCTCGCGGTGGCGGATCGCGTCCCGCAGTGCGACCAGGACGCACAGCTCGTATGGGATGCGTTCGGCCTTGCCCTTGTCATCGACGACCCTCGCGCCAGTCCTGCGCCAGAACCTGGCCGCCTTCGTGAACGCCAGCGTCCGTCGTCAGGGCGGGAACGAGGTTAGCGCCGCCGCCAGGAGGCAGGGGTCAGGGGTTGAGGTCCAGCACACGGACCGGCTTCCCGGCCCACCGTTGGGGGGCGGTGGTCGCGACGACAGCTCCGTCGGGGCGGTCTGCTGTGGGCTGCGCCGCATACTGGCTGTAAGCCGCAGCCCACGTCTGCTGCTGTGAGATGACCCGTGCGGCAGCCAGGTCCAAGTCGAGGAGCTGTGCGGATCATGAGCGCCCTCCATCAGCCTCCCCTGAATGAGCGGCGCAGTCTGTACCGCGAAGACGTCCCCACCATCGTCGAGCAGTACGAAACCGACAGCCGAAAGTACCGGCGGATCCATAACGCGCTGCAAAATCTCATCATGGTTGGCTCGGCCGCCACGACCACCGTCGCAGCGCTGGACAGCGGCAGGGAGCTGACCTGGCAGAACATCACGATCGTCGCCATCGGCTTAACCGTTACGTTGGCTGCGGGCTTCACCGGCTACTACAAGTACCGCGAGCGCAGCTTCTTCCTGCTCCAGACCGCTGATGCAATTGAGGAAGAGGTCAACGCCTTCACGCTGGGCTTCGGCCCCTGCAGCGACTTCGACGCGGACCAGGAGCAGCAAGCATTGAAGCTGTTCACCCAGCGAGTCGAAGACCAACGCAACGAGCAGCGTCGCCGCCAGCAACAACTGGACCAGCCAGCCGATCAGGCTGCCCCTTCCGGCCAGCCGCCAGCGGGGTGACTGGTCCGTAGCGCGACCCAAGCACATCGGTGCGCGGGCAGCATGCGGCCTCGGTGCGGCAGGAGGTCCTCTGCCGGCTGCGTGGCCACCACCGCTCGCATAGGCCGCACCACCGTCCCCAGCGAAGACGGAAGGCCCAGACCCTGGACGATCTGAGCCGTCCACCGAGCGGCATCCCCGCGGCGCAGCCCTCTGCCGCGGCTACGTGTTCACCAAGTAGGCCTTTCCCCCATCATCAGAGGGGCGCCTGCCGGCCCCTTGATGTACGGGCCGCGCCAGATCACCCGATGCTCCTGGCGGCTGGGGTACCACTGGCGGACCTTGTGCATCCGCACCGGCCACCGGTGGTGGTAAACCCGCGCCTTGCCCTCCACGCTGGTGTCCGTCGCGCGCGGGGAGGGAGCGGCGAGCCGGATGATCCGCACCTCGGGATCGTGCAGGGCGGGGCCGGCCTCACGGCTGGCGACTGCGGACGCCGGAGTAGCGGTTTGGGGCGGGTCAGCGGCGGTGATGCCCTGGGCGATCAGCCGCCAGAACGCGAACATGTAGCGTCCGGCGAAGTCGTCGTACGTATCATCCACACGGTCCCCACCCCACTCACCCGTCTCGGGTACCTCCTGTGCACGCCATTGGGCGGCATGAGTCAGTGCCTTTTGCAGCTGCCGGTGCTGCTCGGACAGGTCGGCGAGCCTCTCGCTGCTTTCTTCCGCCAGGCAGGCATCCCCCCGCATTCCATACATGCCGTCCGGCACCAACGGCGGGAGCGGGGCGCCGGAGCTGCGGGCCGTGGACACCGTCAGCCGCCACTCAGCCGGCTGCACCGGACCGTCGCGGTCCATGAAGGTGGTCACGCGCACACCCGCGTACTGCGCGGTGGGGAACATCTGGTGCTGTGTGACGAACTGCCAGCCGAAAGCCGCGGTGTCCGACAGTGCCCCAGCGCGATTCACGACCACGACGGGCTCGGGCAGCGCCAGTAACCCCGTGGGCACGGTAACGTCGCGGTCGCGGTCCAGCGTGCTGAGATCGGCTGGCTCAAGAGTGGCGGCTACGGCCATCACCGCCGCGTGCGCGGCCGGTGAGACGACGAAGACTTCCGCCTGCCGCAGCAGCTTCTCGATCTCGCGAATCTGCCATGAAGCGGCATCACCTGGTGAACGTGGCCACGGCGGCCTGAGCCCCTGCTTGCCCAACACCATCGACATGGCCGCTTGCCACTCCACACCCTCAGCCTTGACCACGTCCGTGAAGTTGCTGTGCAGCAGCACCCCTTGCAACTCCGTGAGGACGTTATTGATGTTGTCGGCGAGCATCACCTGTATCCACGAGTTACCGGACAGACTCGCCAACGAGGCCCGGCGCATCCGTTGCGCAGTCCGCGCCGCCCCAGAGGCCGTCCACTGCGCCGCCTGCTCCCGCGTCCTTTCCCGCTTGCCCCGACTTGCCTTCCCCACCGCGTGTCCCCCTCCCCGACGAC
>NZ_JBJHPC010000764.1:0-2814 GCF_045257485.1 Streptomyces sp. YS-3
GAATTGGCGACACCGTCGACGACTTCAAGCTCCCCGACGAGACCGGCACCCCCCGCACCCTCTCCGGGCTCGTGGCCGAGGGCCCCGTGGTGCTCTTCTTCTATCCCGCCGCCTTCACCCCCGGCTGCACCGCCGAGGCCTGCCACTTCCGTGACATCGCCGGGGAGTTGCGGGCGCTCGGGGCCCAGCCCGTGGGGATCAGCGCCGACGGGGTGGAGCGGCAGGCGGAGTTCGCGCGGAAGCACTCCTTCGGCTATCCGCTCCTCTCGGACGCCGACGGTGCCGTACGGGAGGCGTTCGGCGTCCGGCGCGGGTTCAGCATCGCCCCGACCAAGCGCGTCACCTTCGTCATCGACACGGATCTGCGCGTGCTGGAGATCGTCAGGAGCGAGCTCCGGATGAGCGTCCACGCCGACCGCGCCCTCGCCGCCCTGCGCGGGCGCGTCACCTAGGCGGGAGGCCGCCGCCTGGGCGGGAGGCCGTCGTCCGGGCGCCCGGACCCTGGGCGGGAGGCCGCCATCCGGGCGGGAGCCTGGAACCTGGGCGGGAGGCCCCCATCGGGGCGAGAGCCCGGCGCGTCACGGGCAGCGGATGACCTGACCCGCGTACGACAGGTTCCCGCCGAAGCCGAAGAGCAGGACCGGGTCGCCGGTGCCGATCTCGCCGCGTTCCACCAGTTTCGACAGCGCCATCGGGATGCTCGCGGCCGAGGTGTTGCCGGAGTCGACGACATCGCGGGCGATCACCGCGTTCACCGCGCCGATCTTCCGGGCCACCGGCTCGATGATGCGCAGATTGGCCTGGTGCAGGACGACCGCGGCCAGGTCCTCGGGGGTGACCCCGGCGCGCTCGCACACCCGGCGGGCGATCGGCGGCAGCTGGGTGGTGGCCCAGCGGTAGACGGCCTGGCCCTCCTGGGCGAAGACGGGCGGGGTGCCCTCGATCCGTACGGCGTGGCCCATCTCGGGGACCGAGCCCCACAGCACCGGGCCGATCAGCTCCTCCTGCGACGCCTCCACCACGGCCGCGCCCGCGCCGTCGCCGACCAGGACGCACGTGGTGCGGTCGGTCCAGTCGGTGATGGCGGTCATCTTGTCCGCGCCGATGACCAGGGCCCGGGTGGACGAGCCGGCCCGGACGGCGTGGTCGGCGGTGGCCAGGGCGTGGGTGAAGCCCGCGCAGACGACGTTGAGGTCGAGGACTGCGGGCGAGCCCATGCCGAGGCGGGCGGCGACCCGGGCCGCGGTGTTCGGGGAGCGGTCCACCGCCGTGGAGGTGGCGACCAGGACCAGGTCGATGTCGGCCGGGGTCAGCCCGGCGGCGGCCAGTGCCTTGGCACCGGCGTGCGCGGCCAGTTCGTCGACCGGCTCGTCCGGCCCGGCGACATGGCGGGTGTGGATGCCGACCCGGCTCCTGATCCACTCGTCGCTGGTCTCGACCATGGCGGCGAGCTCGTCGTTGGTGAGCACCTTGGCGGGCTGGTAGTGCCCGAGCGCGACGACGCGTGAGCCTCGCATGCCGGTCATGCCACGGTTTCCCCTCGTAGGACATCAGGAGCCAACCAGTCTTCGTGGCTACCGACCGGTACAGAGGCAAGAGATCCCACAGGCTTCCCGGCGCGCCTTTGGAGCCTTGTGTCAGCTCCGGGACGGCCCGCCCCGTCCGTGCAGGACAATGAGGTGGTCGGGGCCACCTCGCCGCAGCACAACCCGGTGGCCCACGACAGCCTCCGCGTCACCGGCCCTTCGGATTCCCCCGCGTACCCGGTGCCGGTCGGTCACGGAGGCGGCAAACAAAAACCGGCACAAAAACCGGCACGAAGACGGGCACGACAGCCGGCACACGAACCGGCACACGGACCGGCATGAAAACCGGTCGGAAACGAAGGAATTGCGTCATGGGACGGGTCACCGAGCGCCGCCGCGTCATCCGCATCCGGGACGGGGCCGTCTCCGCCCGGCCGGACACGCTGGTGGCCGAGGAGCCACTGGAGATCCGGCTGAACGGCCGGCCGCTCGCCATCACCATGCGCACCCCCGGCGACGACTTCGCGCTCGCGGCCGGGTTCCTGGTCAGCGAGGGCGTGCTCGCGGCGGCCGACGACGTGCAGTCGATCGTCTACTGCGCCGGAGCGACCGCCGAGGGCGTCAACACGTACAACGTGGTCGACGTGCGACTCTCCCCCGGCGTCGAGGTCCCCGACATCACGCTGGAGCGCAACGTGTACACCACGTCCTCGTGCGGGCTGTGCGGCAAGGCCAGCCTGGACGCCGTACGGACGCAGGCGCGCTTCCCGATCGCCGACACTCCCCCGGTCCGGGTGACGCCCGAGCTGCTCGCGAGCCTCCCCGACCGGCTGCGGGCGGCCCAGCGGGTCTTCGACCGGACCGGCGGTCTGCACGCCGCCGCGCTCTTCTCGCCGGACGGCGAACTGCTCGACGTACGGGAGGACGTGGGGCGGCACAACGCGGTGGACAAGCTGGTGGGGCGGGCGCTCCAGGAGGGGCGGCTGCCCCTGTCCCGGTCGGTGCTGCTGGTGTCGGGGCGGGCCTCGTTCGAGCTGGCCCAGAAGGCCGTCATGGCCGGGATACCGCTGCTCGCCGCGGTCTCGGCGCCCTCGTCGCTCGCCGTGGACCTGGCCGCCGAGACGGGCCTGACCCTGGTGGGCTTCCTGCGGGGCGCCTCCATGAACGTGTACGCGGGCGAGCACCGCATCGCCCTGGAGGTTCCGGCTCCCGTACAGGACTGACTGGGCCGTCGGCCGCGGCGACGGCACCAGCGGGGCCGGCCGGCGCGGCCGACGGCCCAGTCAGT
>NZ_JBJHPC010000765.1:0-2814 GCF_045257485.1 Streptomyces sp. YS-3
GCCCAGGGGGGGCGGTTCGACTGTTCGGGGCTTACCCAGGCCGCCTACGCCAGTGTCGGGATCGAGTTGCCCCGGGTCGCCAACGACCAGTACAACGCCGGCCCGCACCCCTCCCGCGGCGAGCTGCTCCCCGGTGACCTCGTCTTCTTCTCGGACGACCTCACCAACTCCCGCGCCATTCACCACGTCGGGCTGTACGTCGGCGGCGGGTACATGATCAATGCCCCGTACACCGGCGCCGTCATCCGCTTCGACAAGATCGACGCGCCGGACTACTTCGGAGCGACCCGGGTGACCAAGGACGGCGCCGCCGCGTTGCCGACCTTCAAACCGGGTACGTGACCGTAGGCGCGAAGTGGCCGGAACTCGTCGGCACTCTCCGTCAAGTCATGGCCCTGAGCTGCGACGATGAGTCTCTCTTCGGTAACGTCGTCGTGATCATTCCGTGGAGAGTGGAACGCGAGGGCCGTTCAGGCCGTTCAGTGGACAGTGACCGCAGCAGTACTGACCACGGGGGTTGGTAGCTACTCGCACAGGCAAGGGGCCTCGGCATGGCTGGACTCGCGCTCGACGGGTCGAACCTGGACGTCAGCCTGCTCTACGACATCAACGGACTCGCCGCTTCCGCTCCCACCTGGTTCGACCGCGTGATGGAGTTCGTCGGGGAGTACGGCATCCTGCTCGCCCTCGTCCTCGTGGTGCTCCGGTGCTGGTGGAGCCTGCGGCGCGCGGAGGACCGGGAGAGCGCGCTCGCGTCCCTCGCCGCCCTCGTCTGGGCGCCGCTCGCAGCCGGGATCGCGCTGCTCGTCAACATCCCCATCAGGGGGTTCGTGGAACGGCCACGGCCCTTCGCCTCCCACAAGGGGCTCGACGTCCTGGTGGACGGCAAGACGGACTACTCGTTCGTGAGCGACCACGCCACGCTGGCGATGGCGATCGGGGCCGGGCTCTTCGTCGCGCACCGCAGGTTCGGGGCGATGGCCATCGGGCTCGCGCTCGCCGAGGGCTTCAGCCGGGTCTACATGGGCGTGCACTACCCCACGGACGTGGTCGGCGGCTTCGCCCTGGGCACCGCCGTCACCCTGCTGCTCGCCCCGCTCGCGCTGATGCTGCTGACCCCGCTCCTCTCGGCCCTGGCCCGCTCGCCCCGGCTCGGACGGCTCGTCCGGTCGAGGCGCGCCGGCCAGTCCTCGCTGCGGCTCGCCGCCGGCCTGCCGGAGCCGCGCGGCTCCCGGTCGGGGGCGGGTACGGGAGCCGGGCCCGGGGAGAACGACCTGGCGGCGTAGGCCGGTTCGGCCGGACGGCCACCGCCGGGCCTACAGGCCCTACGACGCCTACAGCGCCTGCGGGAAGTCGAATAGGCGCGTCGGGTCGTACCGGCGCTTCAGCTCGGCCAGCCGGGGCGCGGCATCGCCGTAGTACGCCCTGCGCCAGTCCTTCAGTTCCGTGTCGGCGTAGTTCTGGTAGGAGGCCCCGTTGGCGTACCGGCTCAGTGCGTCATGGGTGGTATTCAGCCATGCCCGCTGGGGCGTTCCGGAGGCGTCCGGCCGCCAGGAGGCGATGTACTGCGCGAGCACCCGTGAGCGGCGGTGCACGAACGCCGTCGCCGTCGGGGACACCCGGTTCAGCGCCCCGCCGAGCGCCGTGAGCGCCACGGTGCCCGACCCGCCGCCCTGTCCCACCGCCACGCTCCCGAACGCCTCGGTCCGGGCGAGCAGGGCCCGTACGCCGTCGGCGGGGAGCGCCCGGTCGAAGAAGGCCGAGCGGGCGGCGTACGTCTCGCGCTGGAGCGTGCCCCGCGGAGAGCGGCCCGGCGTGGCGCCGGGCAGCCGGCACTGCGCCTCGGAGAGGGCGGCGCAGCCGGCGTACGCGAGCATCGCGTCGGTGTAGCCGTGGCGGCGCAGCGAGACGGAGGCGGCGGGGGCGCCGACGCGGTCGGCGAGGCGGTCCACGGCGTTCTGGAGGTCGCCGTAGGAGCCCAGCGAGAACGCGGAGACGGTGACCGTGGGCGCCGCGCCGGCCTTCGCGCCGCCCGCCGCCGCGGCGAGATGGGCGGCGGACCAGATCTCGTCGGGCTGGTCGGGGCCCCACTCCTGCCAGGCCTCGATCACCGCCCGCGCCTTCGCCCAGGGCCAGGTCAGATAGGCGGTGACGGTCCGCGGGGCGTCGTGCGTACGGAAGGTGAGGCCGGTGACGACGCCGAAGTTGCCGTTGCCCGCGCCGCGCAGCGCCCAGAAGAGGTCGCTCTCGTGATCGGCGTCGGCGGTGAGCACTCGGCCGTCGGCGGTGACCAGGGTCGCGGAGGTGAGGCTGTCGCAGGTCGCGCCGTACGCGCGCGTGGCCACGCCGTGGCCGCCGCCGAGGGTGAGCCCGGTGACGCCGACGGTGGGGCAGGAGCCGCCGGGGATCGTCCGGCCCGTCCTGCCGAGGGCCAGGTAGACGTCGAGCAGCCGGGCGCCCGCGCCGACCGTGGCGGTCGAGCCGTCGGCCCGGACGTGGTTCAGCCTCGACGTGTCCAGCACGAGGCGGCCGGTGCCGGAGGACCACCCGGCGTAGGAGTGGCCGCCGCCGCGCAGGGCCACGGGGGTGCGGTGGGCGCGGGCGAAGGCCAGGCACTCCCGGACGTCGGCGTCGTTCGCCACGTACGCGACGGCGGCCGGACGCAGGCCGTCGAAGCGGGTGTTGTAGAGCTGGCGGGCGGTCGGGTACGTGGCGTCCTCGGGCCGCACCAGGGAGCCGGCGAGCGAGCGTGCGAGGGCGGTCCAGGCGGCCGGGGTCGCACCTGAGGACGCGGAGGACGCGGGGGTCGTGGGC
>NZ_JBJHPC010000766.1:0-2799 GCF_045257485.1 Streptomyces sp. YS-3
GTCGATGATCGGCCACTGCATGCCCGCGGCGGACGCGGGGCGGAACCGGGTGCGGGCGAGGGCGGGGTGCGGGTCCTCGCAGTGCAGGGTCGGCAGCAGCGTCGCGTGGTGCACGGCGAGGGCCGCCTTCACCAGCCCGGCGACGCCCGCCGCGGGCATGCAGTGGCCGATCATCGACTTCACCGAGCCGATGACGGGAGCGGCCGGGCCGTCCGGGCCCGGCCCGAACACCTCGGCCAGGGTGGCGAGTTCCGCCGCGTCGCCCGCCGGGGTGCCGGTGCCGTGGGCCTCCAGGAGGCCGAGGGAGTCCGGGTCGCGCGGGTCGAGGCCCGCCGCCCGCCAGGCCTGGCGGACCGCGCGGGTCTGGCCGCCCGGGTCGGGGTTCATCAGCCCCGCGGCGCGGCCGTCGCCCGCCACTCCGGTGCCGCGGATCACGGCGTAGACGCGGTCGCCGTCGCGTTCGGCGTCCGCGAGGCGTTTGAGGGCGACCACGCCCGTGCCCTCGCCGATGAGGATGCCGTCGGCCGCCGCGTGGAAGGGGCGGCTGCGCTGGCTCGGCGAGAGGGCGCGCAACTGGGTGAAGACGCTCCACAGGGTGATGTCGTGGCAGTGGTGGACCCCGCCCGCCAGCATCAGGTCGCAGCGGCCCGAGGCCAGTTCGCCCACCGCCTGGTCGACCGCGATCAGCGAGGACGCGCAGGCGGCGTCCACGGTGTACGCCGGTCCCCGCAGATCGAGGCGGTTGGCGATACGGGAGGCCGCCAGGTTGGGGACGAGCCCGATCGCGGACTCCGGGTGCTCGGGTCCCAGCGTCTCGGTGAAGGCGGCCCGCACCCGGTCGAGCTGGCCGGGGCCGAGGTGCGGCAGGAGCTCGCCCAGGGTGCGCGTCAACTGGTGGGCGGTGCGGACCCGTTGGTCGAGGCGGACCAGGCCCGGGTTGAGGTAGCCGCCCCGGCCGAGGACCACGCCGACCCGGCCGCGGTCGGGCAGCCGCTCCTCGCCGCCCGCGTCCGCCAGCGCGCGGGCCGCGACGGTGAGCGCGATGAGCTGGTCGGGTTCGGTGCCCGCCACCGAGCTCGGCATGATGCCGAAGCGGGCGGCGTCGACCCCGGCGAGGCCGTCCACGAAGCCGCCGCGCCGGCAGTAGATCCGGTCGGCGGCTCCGCCCGGGTCGCCGGGCCGGTAGTACACCGGGTCCCAGCGCCCCTCGGGCACCTCCCGTACGGCGTCGACGCCCTCGACGAGGTTGCGCCAGTAGGCGTCCAGGTCCTCGGCGCCCGGCAGCAGGACGGCCATACCGACGATGGCCACCGGGGCTTGACGTCCCGTCATACCGGCTGCGGCTGACGTCCGGTCGGCCATGTCACCAGCCCGATGCCGTGTAGACGACGGAAGTGGCCGACTCGTCGCCCCAGGCCAGCTCGCGCAGCAGGGCGAGCGCCCCCTCCTCGCGGTCGATGAGGGCCACCCCGCGCCGGGCGTACTCCCGGGCGAGGTGCGGGGTGACCATGCCGGCGTGTTCCGCCGAGGGCGCCCACGGCCCCCAGTGCACGGTCAGCGCCCGCCGTCCGGTGCGCCGCGCCCACCGCTCGCCGAGGCCCGCGAGCGCGTCGTTGGCGGCGGCGTAGTCGCCCTGCCCCCGGTTGCCGAGTACGGCGGAGACGCTGCCGAACAGCACGGCCGTCCGGGGGCCGTGGGCGAGCTGGGACGCGGCGTCGAGCAGTGCGCGGGCGCCGTCCACCTTCGTGGCGTACACCCGCCGGAAGGACTCGGGGTCCTTCTCCTCGATGAGCCGGTCCTCGATCACGCCCGCCGCGTACACCACCAGGTCGATACGGCCGTGCTCGGCCTGGATCTCCTTGACGGCCTGGGCCACGGCCGCGCCGTCGCGCATGTCGGCGACGCGGTACGCGGCGGGGCTGCCGAGCCGATCCAGCCGGTCCAGGGTGTGGGCGACCTCGCGGGCCGCGAGCAGGTTCGCGACCTCGCGTTCGATCGCGGCGGGGGCCAGGTCGCCCCGGGCGGCGAGCAGCGCCCGCAGCGCGGTCGCGTCGGCGGCGCCCGCGAGCTCCGGGTCCTCGGGCCCGGCGGGGAGCGGGGTCCTGCCGAGGAGTTCGATCCGGCAGTGGGAGGCAGCCGCGAGCGTCAGCGCGAGGTCCGCGGTGATGCCCCGGGCGCCTCCGGCGAGCAGGACGACGCTGTCGCGGCCGAGCCCGAGGGCCGCGGCTTCGGCGGCCCCGTCCCCGGCGGGCCCGGCGCCGGTCCGTGCCAGAGCGCCGAGGGGGCGCTCCACGAGCGTGTGGCCGTACCGTCCGGCGGCGGTGCGGGCGACGACGGGGGCGCGGTCCTCGGCGTACAGCTCGGCCAGCAGGTAGTCGGCCCGCCGGGTGGCCGTCTCCGCCGGGTCGAGGTCGACGACGCGCGCGATGACGTCGTCGTACTCCCGCCCGATGGTGCGGAACAGCCCGGGCAGCCCGGCCCCCGCCTCCTCTCCGGCGCCGGGCGCGGTCCTGGCGCAGATCAGCGTGCGCGGCCGGAGGCGCAGGGCGGCGCGGACGACCTCGAAGGCCCCGGGGAGCAGCGGCGGACCGCCGTCGGAGGGGGAGGCGGGGACGACGGCGCCCAGGTGGAAGACCCCGTCCAGGGGGCCGTCGGCGGCGTCGAGCCGCCGGTCGGTGTCGTACGCGACGACCTCGGCGCCCCGGTCCACCAGCCGTGCCGTCAGCTCCTCTGCGGTCGCGCCGCCGCCGAGCAGGGCGAAGCGCCTGCCGCCGAGGGAGGCGTCCGGTGGGGTGGGCG
>NZ_JBJHPC010000767.1:0-2795 GCF_045257485.1 Streptomyces sp. YS-3
GGACCCTGACCCCGCCCCCCGCTTCACGCAACCCCGTCAGGAGACCCGATGTCGCTCAGCCGCAGGGAGTTCGCCAGGAATTCCGCCCTCACCGGTGCCGGGGTCGCCCTCACCGGATCCGTCGGGGCGCTGGCCACGGCGCCCGGCGCGCTGGCCGCCGAGGACGTCCACGGCGCCGCCGGGCACGGCCACCACCACGAGCCCGGCTACGGGCCGCTGCTGCCCGACCCCCGGGGCATACTCGCGCTGCCGAAGGGCTTCTCGTACCGGATCGTCACCCACAGCGGCGTCACCCGGCTGGAGTCCGGCGAGATCACCCCGTCCAACCACGACGGCACCGCCGCCTTCGAGGGGCCGCGCGGGGTCACCCTGCTCGTCAACAACCACGAGCTGAAGGGCCCGCGCAAGAACTGGGCGCACCCGGTGCCGCTCACCGAGGGCCTGGTGTACGACCCGGCCGCGTCCGGCGGCTGTACCGTCGTCGAGGTGCACCCGCACGGCGGCCCGGTCGCGGAGTGGGTCGGCATCGCCGGCACCTCCACCAACTGCGCGGGCGGCGCCACCCCCTGGGGAACCTGGCTGACCTGCGAGGAGACCGAGGACAAGGCCGGCTCCAACGGGATGACCAAGGACCACGGCTATGTCTTCGAGGTCGACCCCTGCGACCGCCGCGCCAACCGCGCCCCCAAGCCGGTCAAGGCGCTCGGCCGGTACGCCCACGAGGCCGTGGTCGTCGACCCCCGGCGCGGCCACCTCTATCTGACCGAGGACGCCTCCGGCCCCAACGGCCTGCTCTACCGCTGGACCCCGCCGCACGGCTTCAAGCACGGCCGCGGCCGGCTGCGCACCCTGGCCGACGACGCCGGGGTGCTCCAGGCCCCCAAGTGCCACGACGCGGGCGGCCGGTTCGTCGACGACCTCTCGCGCGCCACCGCGATCGGCACGGTGTACGGGGTCGACTGGGTGGACGTGCCCGACCGCGACGCCCGCACCGCCTCCGTACGCAAGCAGTTCGCGGACCGGGACGTCACCCGCGCCCGCAAGCTGGAGGGCATGTGGTGGGGCGACGGCGGCGCCTACATCGTCTCCTCGTACGCCCGTGACGAGTCCCCGGTCCAGCACGACGGCCAGGTGTGGTTCTACGACCCGCGCCGCCGGACCCTCACCCTGAAGGTGCTGCTCGGCGTCAACGCCGAACCCGGCAAGGACGGCGCCTTCGACGGCCCGGACAACATCACCGTCTCGCCGTACGGCGGTCTGGTCATCGCCGAGGACGGCGAGGGCGTCCAGCACCTCTTCGGCGCCACCGACTCCGGGCGTACGTACCCCATCGCCCGCAACGAGCTGAACCAGGGCACCGAACAGGAGCCGGAGTACAGCGAGTTCACCGGGGTGACCTTCTCGCCCGACGGACGGACGCTGTTCGCCAACATCCAGGAGCCGGGCATCATGCTCGCCATCACCGGCCCGTGGCGCCGCCAGCCGCGCTGAGCGCCCGGCCGGACGCGCGGCGGATCCGCGGCGGCCCGCGGATCCGTCAGCCGGGCCCTTCCGGGCCCCGGAAGGTGGTGAGGACCGAGCCGGCGCACACATGCACCAGCCCTCCTCCCGCCGCGCCGCCGCGCGCCTCCCCGCCGCCCTCGAAGGGCACGGCCCACAGCAGTTCGCCGGTCGCCGGGTCGAGCGCGTGCAGCCCCCACTCCGGGCCGCCCAGGGCGAGCCGGTCGCTGCCCGGCTCGGGCCCGGTGACGTACAGACGCCCCTCGCTCAGCAGCGGCGGTGTGCCGGCCGCCGCGCCGAGCCGCCGTACGTCGGTGCGCAGCCAGCGGGTGCGGCCGGTCGCCGCGTCCAGCGCGCTGACCTCGGCGTACGAACCGGCGTGCACCAGACCGCCGGTGGCCGTCGGGGTCACCGACACCGACCCGGTCACGCCCCGGGACCACAGGGTCGTCCGGGTCGCCAGCTCGACGGCGCCGACCGCCTCGCCCAGCGCGAAGTAGCCGGTGCCGCTCGCCCCCGGGTGGGCGTCCGGGCGCGGCGCCCCGCCCGCGACGGTCGTCTCCGCGCGGCCGTCGGCGGCCCGCAGCACATGGAGCGGGCCGCGTTCCCCGGGCCTGCCCGACGCGGCGGGGACGGAGGCGGCGACCGCGAACCGGCCGCCCGCGTGCCGCACCGCCGTCACGGGGGCGGCCGTCCCCTCGTGGCACCAGAGCCCCTCGCCGGTCGCCGGGTCGTAGCCGTACGCCCGCCAGGGCCGCTCCCGCCCGGCGGCCCCGAGCCCCTCGTAGGGCTCGTACGTGACGAGGCACGCGACCGTGTCACCGAGCGCGAGCAGGCCCCGGGAGCCCTCCGGCCGGTCGTCCTCGGACGGCGCCGAGGCGCGCGGGCGCAGCCCCTCCGCGCGCGGATCGCGGGTCTCCCAGCGGGTGGTGCCGGTGGCGGAGTCGAGCGCGGCGAGGACCGGCGCGGCGCCGGGCACGGTCCGTACGACGTGGACGACATCGGTGCCGTGCGGCACGACCTGGGTGACGCCCTCGGCGTCCCGCTGCCAGCGGACGGCGCCGGTGGCGGGGTCGAGTCGGGTGAGGAAGGCCTCGTCGTGGACGTAGAGGGCGTCGCCGTGGCGCAGGAGGGCGCCGCCGTACGGAGTGGCGCCGAGGTCGCGGGTCCACAGGGCACGGCCGCGGGGCCACGGTGCGCCGCCGTCGGCCGGCGCGTCCTCGGCGCCCTCCGCGCGGGGCGCGGCGGCGGTGGAGATCGCGGCGGCGGCCACGGCGCCGGAGGCGGACCACAGC
>NZ_JBJHPC010000768.1:0-2788 GCF_045257485.1 Streptomyces sp. YS-3
GCTCGGCGGCGGGGCGCCGCCGAGCCGACCGAGAAGGAGAAGCCGCCCGCCGGGGATTCCGGTGGAGGCGGCGGGGCGCCGCCGCCCACCCAGAAGGCCCCCGAGAAGAAGCCCGCCCTGGTACCGGCCACGAACATCCTGCTGCGCAACACCACCACCAAGATGTGCGCCGACATCCCCGGACGCGAGAAGGGGCAGCTCAACGGGCACGTCAACCAGGCCACCTGCAACGAGACGGGCGACAACCAGAACTGGAACCTGGAGGTGACCCTGCCCAAGGGCGGCCCGGGCGGTGAGCCGCTGTTCCTGATCCGCAACGTCAAGGACCAGCTGTGCATGGACCTGCCCGACTTCGGGGCCCAGCCGATCCGGACCGGTATCTCCGAGTTCACCTGCGACGGCACCCTCGCCGACAACCAGCTGTGGTGGATCCAGAAGCAGGACAGCGGCGCGTACTGGATCCGCAACTTCGCCAGCAACAACAAGTGCCTGGACGTGGGCGGTTACAGCGACGGCGGTGTCGGCACCCGGCTGACGCTCTTCGACTGCTCCCACACGGACGACCAGGAGTGGCAGGTCGTCCGCCCGGGCGAGGGCTGAACCGTCCGGCCGGGGGGCCGGGTCACCAGCCGTGCTCCCCCGGCACCAGCCGGCCCGACTTGCGGTACTCGCGGCGGGCGCCCTCCAGCAGGTCGGCCGCGCCGACCTCGTCCCCGCGCCCGGCGGCCAGGTACGCGGCGGAGACCACCGCGCTGCGGATCGACCCGCCGGCCATCTCGAAGTCCCGTGCCAGCGGGGCGAGATCGATGGCGTCGGTGTGCGGGACGTGGGCCAGGCCGTGCCGCCACAGCGCCAGACGCTGCCCGGCGTCCGGGAACGGGAAGTCGACCACCAGGTCGAGGCGCCGGGTGAACGCCTCGTCGATGTTGGCGCGCAGGTTGGTGGTGAGCAGCGCGATGCCGTCGAAGGACTCCAGGCGCTGGAGCAGATAGGCGCTTTCCATGTTGGCGTACCGGTCGTGCGCGTCCTTCACCTCGGAGCGCTTGCCGAAGACGGCGTCGGCCTCGTCGAAGAGGAGGACGGCGTCGGTGCGGTCGGCTTCGGTGAAGACGCGTTCCAGGTTCTTCTCGGTCTCGCCGACGTACTTGTCGACGACCGACGACAGCTGGAGGACGTAGAGGTCGAGGCCGAGGTCGGCCGCGACCACCTCCGCCGACAGTGTCTTGCCGGTGCCGGACTCGCCCGCGAACAGCCCCAGGACCCCCCGGCCGCGTCCGCCGCCGGCGCTGAGCCGCCAGTCGCCCAGCACGCGGTCGCGGTGGCGGGCGCGCAGGGCGAGTTCGCGCAGCTGGGTGAGGGGGCCCTCGGGCAGCACCAGGTCGCGCCAGTCCACGGCGGGCCGGATCCGCCGCGCGTGCCGCTCCAGGCCGGATGCCGACTGGCGGCGGGCGGCGCGGCGCACATGGGCGGCGGTCACCGGGGTGCCCTCGAAGGCCGCGAGGGCGCGGGCGGCGTGTGCGGCGCGCTGGACGCGGTCGCCGCCGAGCCGGTAGGGGGCGACGGTGGCGGCCAGGTCGAGTCCGTCGGCGTCCGCGCCCAGCGCGGCCCACCAGGCGGACGTCCCGCCGGCGAGGCGGGCGGGAGCCTCCAGGACCAGCGGGTCGTGCGGGGCCCAGTGCGGGTCGTAGGGGCGGGGGTCCGTCAGCAGTACGGTCACGTCCTGCGCGGCGGTCAGCTTCCGCACCAGCGGGCCGGGGTGCTCGGGCAGGCCCGCCACGACCACGGCTCGACCGCTCAGGCGCGCCTCGCGCAGCAGCTCGGGAACGTGCTCCCCCGGCTCGTCACAGCGCAGCGCGTCCAGGCCCGCAGCGCGCAGGACGGTGGCGAGCGCGGCCGGGCCGTCGCCCTCCCGGGTTTCACGCAGATAGGCGGTGAGCGGGCCGCAGCGCAGGCGGGCGGCCAGCCGGTCCGTGAAGTCCTCGGTGCCGGGGGCGGCGGGCAGTGGCTCCGGCATCGGGTGGAGCCGGTCGAGCAGGGCGGCGTCCGGGGTGTCGTCGCCGAGGAGGTGGCCGACGACGCGGTCGGGTACGCGCAACGCCCGGCTGAGGAAGGGCCGTTCACCGTCCTCGTCCCGCAGCAGCCCGAGGGCGCGCAGCGGCGCCGAGGCGTGCAGACGGGCGCGGGCCCGCGCGGCGTACGCGGGCAGCCCGCACAGGTCGAGGGCCAGGCCGATGGTGGCGCGGCGCCGGCTCACATCGTCGTTGAGGTAGCCGTACAGCGCCTCGAAGGTGCGGTCGACGTCCGGGGCGAGGGCGATGAGCAGGACGGCGGTGTCCCACTCGGTCAGCCCCAGCCGCTCGGTCAGGCGCGCCAACCGGTCGCCGGGGCCGTGGTCCGCGTCCGCCGGCCGCAAAGCTGGGGCGGTGCCGTCGGCGGGCGGCCAGGTGTGCAGCAGGTGGCGCACCGCCTCCTCGGACAGGAAGAGGCCGCGCAGCGGATCACCGGCGGTGGGGTCGTCGGCGGCGCGGTGCTCGACCAGGGCGCTCACCCGCTCCCGCAGGACGGCGAGACGGGCGAGCAGCGCGTCGGCGGGGTCGGCGTGGGGCCGCGGGACGAGGCGGATCGCTGCCGGTGTGCCGGTGTAGGGGGCGTTCACCTGGGGTCCTCGGGTGCGGTGGCCGTGCGGGCGGCGCGGGCGGCGGCCACCTGGTGCGGCCGGTGGGAGCGTTCGGACGACTGGGGCGGTGCGTCCCGCGGGCCGCGCAGCCGGACCGTCGCCCCTTCGGTG
>NZ_JBJHPC010000769.1:0-2782 GCF_045257485.1 Streptomyces sp. YS-3
GGGGCGGCGGGGGGAGGGTGCCACTCCGCCGGTGGCCGGATTTCCGCCCTGTTTTTCCGCCCTGGGGCGTGTTGCGAAAGGAGCGCCGTCCGCCCGGCGGGGCAGGCGGGACTTTCGCACCACGCGCTAGGTGGAGTCGCGCCGCACCAGGCTCGCCCCCATCAGGTCCCGGCGCTCCCCCACCGCCGCCGGGTCGCGTACCGCCGCGTCCACCAGCTCGGCGAGGTGGCGGCCCGCCACGATGTCGATGCTGACGGTGGTCAGCCGGGGGCGCAGCAGCCTGCCGAGGAGCAGGTTGCCGGCGCCGACGACCGCCGTCCGCGCCGGGACGGCTATGCCCGCGTCCTGGAGGGAGCGCATCAGGAGCATCGCGTATTCGTCGTTGTACGCGAACACCGCGGACAGGCCCAGCCCCCGCCAGCGCCGGGCCAGTCCGGCCGCGGCCTCCTCCTCGTATGCCAGCTCCAGGGGCTCGACCACCGCGTCGGTGCCCGCGACGGCCTTGCGGGCGCCCGCGAGGCGGGGCCGGGAGAAGTGTTCGAGGCCGGGTTCCGCGGGCATCACGACGCCGATCCTGCGGTGGCCGCGCTCCAGCAGATGGGCGACCGCGCACCGTCCTATCGTCCGCTGGTCCATCGGCAGGGCGTGCGCGCCCTCGACGCGCTGCGGGCCGAGCGTGACCACCGCCCGCGCCCCGGCCCGCTTCAGCAGCTCGACGCCCCGCGCGGTCAGTTCGGTCTCGCCGAGCGAGATGACGGCGACCGGGCGCAGCTCGGCCCAGGCACGGGCCGCGTCGTCGGGTCCCAGGCCGAGGCTGCCGTACTGCACGACCGTGTAGTCCAGGCGGCGCAGCGCCCCCTGCAGTTCGTTCAGGAAGCGGCCGTGGAGCGGGCCGGCCGGGAGGTGCCCGCTGGGCAGCAGCACGATGCGGGTGCGGCCGGCGCGCAGGCTGCGGGCCGCGGCGTGCGGTACATAGCCGAGCTCCTCGGCGGCCTCGCGCACCCGGGCCCTGGTGGGCTCGCTGATGCGCACGGAGGAGGTGTTGTTGAGGACGTAGCTCACCGTGGCGCGTGAGACCCCGGCCAGCCGGGCCACGTCGGCGCTGGTCGGGACGGGCCGTTCGGCGGGCTGCGGCTGCTGCCGCTTCGAGGGATCGCTCATCGCGTTCGGCATCCTCGCAGAAGCACCGGTGCCGGGGTCCGGCGGTTGGCCGAAGTCGCCACGGAGGAACCGGACTTGAGCCTTCGGACCGGGCCGGACCGGGCCGGCCCCCGCCGGGAAGGGCGGGGGCCAACTCGCGTACGTGCCGGGCCCGTCAGGCGTCGACCTCGTCCGTCACCGGGTGCTCCAGATACTCCTCGCGCACCTCGCGCGGGCCGAACGGCCACACCTTCTCGAAGCGGGCCCACAGCAGATACGCCACACAGCCCAGCGCCACCCAGGCGAGCGACCATTCGATGGGGTGGCGGCCGGGGGAGTTCTTGTCGGCGTATCCGTAGATGACGAGCCAGCCGACCAGCGCGACCAGACCGGGCAGCGGATAGAGCCACATCCGGTAGGGGCGGCGCAGCCCGGGCTGACGGCGGCGCAGTACGGTCACGGCGGCGATCTGGGCGAGCGCCTGCACCAGCACCATCACCGTGGTGAGCAGCTGGATCAGGGTGGCGAGGTCGGTGTGGCGGCCGATGAGGAAGCCGACCGCCGTGACGGCGCCCATGGTGGCCAGGCCCACGGTCGGGAAGCGGTGGCGGGGGTGGAGCCGGGCGTAGGGGCGGAAGAAGACGCGGTCGCGGGCGGCGTCGTAGGGCACCCGGGAGCCGCCGAGCAGTCCGGTGAAGACGGAGGCGAAGGCGGTGACGAGGATGAGGACGGTGATGACGTCGGCGGCGCCCTTGCCCCAGGTCTTCTCCAGGACGGCGGACGCCACCGAGGTGGAGGCGATGTCGCCGGGGTCGGTCATCCGCTGCCAGTCGATGACGCCGAGGGTGCCGATCTGGAGCAGCAGGTAGATCGCCATGATGCCGAGGATCGAGAAGACGATGGAGCGCGGCAGGGTGCGGCCGGGGTTCTTGATCTCGGCGCCCATGTACGCGGTGGTGTTGTAGCCGAGGTAGTCGTAGATGCCGATGGTGAGACCCGCGGCGAAGCCGAGCCAGAAGTGGTCGCTGGTGAGCTCGAAGGCGCCCGAGGGGTAGGTGAAGGCGCGGTCGGCGCTGAAGTGGGTGGCCGAGGCGACGATGACCAGGGTCACCGAGGCGATCATCACGGCCCACATGACGGTGGTGATCCGCGCGATGTGCTCGATGCCGCGCCACAGCAGCAGGACGACCACCGCGATCACCCCGAGCCCGACCAGGTCGCCGCCGGTACTGCCCAGGTCCGGTGCCAGGTAGCCGAGGTACTGGACGAAGCCCACCACTCCGGTGGACATGATGAGCGGGATGAAGAGCATCGCCGTCCACACGAACAGGAACGGCATCAGGCGTCCGCTGCGGTACTGGAAGGCCTGGCGCAGATAGACGTAACTGCCGCCGGAGCCGGGCAGGGAGGCGCCGAGCTCGGCCCAGATCAGCCCGTCGGCGAGGGCGAGCACCGCGCCGGCGACGAAGCCGAGCACGGCCTGCGGGCCGCCGAAGGCGGCGACCATCAGCGGGATGGTGACGAACGGGCCGATGCCGCACATCTGGCTCATGTTGATGGCGGTGGCCTGGAAGAGTCCGATACGGCGGACGAAGCCGCCGGTCGGCGGCGGGGTTCCGGACACGAGGGGACCCTCCTGGGG
>NZ_JBJHPC010000770.1:0-2774 GCF_045257485.1 Streptomyces sp. YS-3
GGGTGGGGGAGGCCCCCTCGTTCCACGAGATGTGGCGCGATCTCGCGCCCATCGGGCGGGACAGGGACACCCGCGGCTACCGCCGCTTCGCCTGGACCGGCGCCGACGCCGAGTGCCGCGCCTGGTTCCGGGACCAGGCCGAGTCCCGCGGGCTGACCTACGAGGTCGACCGCAACGGCAACCAGTGGGCCTGGGCCGGCGACCCCACCGCCGGGGACGCCGTCGTCACCGGGTCGCACCTGGACTCCGTCCCGGACGGCGGCGCGTTCGACGGCCCCCTCGGCGTCGTCTCGTCGTTCGCCGCCCTCGACGAGCTGCGGCGGCGCGGAGCCGTGCCCACCCGCCCCCTCGCCCTCGTCAACTTCGGCGACGAGGAGGGCGCCCGCTTCGGCCTCGCCTGCGTCGGCTCCCGGCTCGCCGCCGGGCAGCTGACCGCCGAGGCCGCGCACCGGCTGCGCGACGGCGACGGGGTCACCCTGCCGCAGGCGATGGAGCGCGCCGGATACGACCCGGACGCCATCGGCCCCGACCCCGAGCGCCTCGCCCGTATCGGCGCGTTCGTCGAGCTGCACGTGGAGCAGGGCCGCGCCCTGGACCTCAGCGGCGACGCGATCGGCGTCGCCTCCGCCATCTGGCCGCACGGCCGCTGGCGGTTCGACTTCGCGGGTGAGGCCAACCACGCGGGCACCACCCGCCTGGTGGACCGGCGCGACCCGATGCTCACGTACGCCGAGACCGTCCTCGCCGCCCGCCGCGAGGCCGAACTCGCGGGCGCGGTCGCCACCTTCGGCAAGATCTCCTGCGAGCCCAACGGCGTCAACGCCATCCCGTCGCTGGTGCGCGGCTGGCTGGACTCGCGCGCCGCCGACCAGACGACCCTGGACACCGTGGTCACGGCGATCGAGCGGGCGGCGCGCGAGCGCGCCGAGCGGGACGGTGTGGACCTGACCGTCGTCCGGGAGTCGTTCACGCCCGTCGTCGAGTTCGAGCACGCCCTGCGCGACGAACTGGCGAAGATCCTCGGCGGGCACACCCCCGTCCTCGGCACCGGCGCCGGACACGACGCCGGAATCCTCTCGGGGACGGTCCCGACCGCCATGCTGTTCGTACGCAACCCCACGGGCGTCTCGCACTCCCCGGCCGAGTTCGCCGGCGAGGACGACTGCGTGGCCGGGGTGATCGCACTCGCCGACGTTCTGGAGGGGCTGGCGTGCAGGTGACGTCGTACTGGCTGGAGCACGCCTGGCTCGACCCCGAGGTCGAACCGGGCGTGCTGGTGGAGGTGGCGGACGGGCGGATCACGGCCGTACGCACCGGAGTCGACGCGCCGCCCCCCGGCGCCGTCCCCCTGCGCGGCCTCACCCTGCCGGGTCTGGCCAACGCCCACTCGCACGCCTTCCACCGGGCCCTGCGCGGCACGGTCCAGGTCGGCTCCGGCACGTTCTGGACCTGGCGCGAGACGATGTACGCGGTCGCGGCGCGGCTCACGCCCGACTCGTACCACGCGCTGGCGCGGGCCGTGTACGCGGAGATGGCGCTCGCCGGGATCACCGCGGTGGGCGAGTTCCACTATCTGCACCACGCGCCGGGCGGCACGCCGTACGCCGACCCGAACGCGATGGGCGAGGCGCTGATCGAGGCCGCCGCCGACGCCGGGATCCGCGTCACGCTGCTCGACACCGCGTATCTGTCGGCCGGCTTCGGCGAGCCGCCCAACGCCCACCAGCTGCGGTTCTGCGACGGCACCGCGCAGGCGTGGGCCGAGCGGGCGGCGCTGCTCAAGCCGCGCGACGGCGTACGGATCGGGGCGGCGATCCACTCCGTACGGGCGGTGCCCGCGGACCAGTTGCGCGAGGTCGCGGCGTGGGCCGAGGAGCGGGAGGCGCCCCTCCACGTCCACCTCTCCGAGCAGGTCGCGGAGAACGAGGCGTGTCTGGCCGCGCACGGCCGCACCCCGACGCGGCTGCTGGCGGACCACGGGGTGCTGGGGCCGCGCACGACCGGCGTCCACAACACGCACCTCACCGATGAGGACATCGCGCTGCTCGGCGGGTCGGGCACGGGTACGTGCATGTGCCCGACGACCGAGCGCGACCTCGCCGACGGCATCGGCCCCGCCGTCGCCCTCCAGCGCGCCGGGTCGCCCCTGTCGCTCGGCAGCGACAGCCATGCGGTGATCGACCTGCTGGAGGAGGCGCGGGCGATGGAGCTGGACGAGCGGCTGCGCACACGGACCCGGGGGCACTGGACGGCGGCGGCGCTGCTGCGCGCGGCGTCCCCGGACGGCCACGCGGCCCTGGGCTGGCCCGAGGCGGGCCGCCTGGCACCGGGCGCCCTCGCGGACTTCGCCACGATCGCCCTGGACACGGTCCGCACGGCGGGCCCGGTGCCGCGGCTCGGCGCGGAGACGGCGGTGTTCGCCGCGTCGGCGGCGGATGTGCGGGAGGTGGTGGTGGGGGGTCGCCGGGTGGTGCGCGACGGCGTGCACGCGACGGTGCCGGACGCGGGCTCCGCCCTTGCGCAGGCGATCGCGTCCCTACGGGAGTGAGCCCCGCCCGCGGACCGGTGGCGGGCCGCTCGCGCAGTTCCCCGCGCCCCTGGAAGTCTGTGGCTGAACTGAGTTCCCCGACTGCGGCGCAGTACCTCAGGGGCGCGGGGAACTGCGCGAGAAGCCCCACCGGTCCGCAGACGAACAACCGCCCCCACCGGAGAGGACCCATGACCACCACCCTCATCACCAACATCACCACCCTCGTCACCAACGACCCCACCCT
>NZ_JBJHPC010000078.1:0-18693 GCF_045257485.1 Streptomyces sp. YS-3
CGCCCTGCCCGTCGTCCGCGCCTTCATCAAGCAGGTCAAGGAGCGCGCGTCCGGCGCCGAGGTCTCCCAGGCGCTCAACCCCGCCCAGCAGGTCGTCAAGATCGTCAACGAGGAGCTCATCACCATCCTCGGTGGTGAGACCCGCCGGCTGCGGTTCGCCAAGACCGCCCCGACGGTCATCATGCTCGCCGGCCTCCAGGGCGCCGGTAAGACGACGCTCGCCGGAAAGCTCGGCCACTGGCTGAAGGGCCAGGGCCACGCGCCCCTGCTCGTCGCCTGTGACCTCCAGCGGCCGAACGCCGTCAACCAGCTCTCCGTCGTCGCCGAGCGCGCCGGCGTCGCCGTCTACGCTCCCGAGCCCGGCAACGGCGTCGGCGACCCGGTCAAGGTCGCCCAGGACTCCATCGAGTACGCCCGGTCGAAGCAGTACGACGTGGTCGTCGTCGACACCGCCGGCCGCCTCGGCATCGACCAGGAGATGATGCGGCAGGCCGCGGACATCCGCGACGCCGTCAAGCCCGACGAGATCCTTTTCGTCGTCGACGCCATGATCGGCCAGGACGCGGTCAACACCGCCGAGGCGTTCCGCGACGGCGTCGGCTTCGACGGCGTGGTGCTCTCCAAGCTCGACGGCGACGCCCGCGGCGGCGCCGCGCTCTCCATCGCGCACGTCACCGGCAAGCAGATCATGTTCGCCTCCAACGGCGAGAAGCTCGACGACTTCGACGCGTTCCACCCGGACCGCATGGCGTCGCGCATCCTCGACATGGGTGACCTGCTCACCCTGATCGAGCAGGCGGAGAAGACGTTCAGCCAAGAAGAGGCCGAGAAGATGGCCTCCAAGCTGGCGTCGAAGAAGGGCCAGGACTTCACGCTCGACGACTTCCTGGCGCAGATGGAGCAGGTCCGCAAGATGGGCTCCATCTCCAAGCTGCTCGGCATGCTGCCCGGCATGGGGCAGATCAAGGACCAGATCAACAACATCGACGAGCGCGACGTGGACCGTACCGCCGCGATCATCAAGTCGATGACCCCGGGCGAGCGCCACGACCCCACCATCCTCAACGGCTCGCGCCGCGCCCGTATCGCCAAGGGCTCCGGCGTCGAGGTCAGCGCCGTCAAGAACCTCGTCGAGCGGTTCTTCGAGGCCCGCAAGATGATGTCGCGGATGGCCCAGGGCGGCGGCATGCCCGGTATGCCCGGCATGCCGGGCATGGGTGGCGGTCCCGGCCGGCAGAAGAAGCAGCAGAAGCAGGCCAAGGGCAAGCGCAAGAGCGGCAACCCGCTGAAGCGCAAGGCCGAGGAAGAGGCCGCTGCCGCCCGCCGCGAGGCGGGCCCCCAGGCGCTGCCCGGCGCCGCCCAGGTCCCGCAGGACTTCGAACTGCCCGACGCCTTCAAGAAGTTCATGGGCTGACCCGCCCGTACGTCCCGTACGGGCAGGACCCGTCCGTCCTGCTCGTACCTCCTTGTACGGAAGCTCGTACTTCCTTGTAAGGAAGAGAGGGGCCCGCCGCCGTCCGGCCGCGGGCCCCTCTCGCGTTCCCCGTCCCTTCGGCCCACCCGGAATGCCTCGCTCCGCCCGCTCTTCGATAATCGCCGTACCGGCCAGAGGAGAGCAGCGTGCCCAGTCCCGTACCCCCACGCGATCGCACCGACCAGCCGTGGCGCTCCGAGGGCGCGCCCCCGCCGCCCCCGCCGAAGCGCAAGATGCCCGGGGGCTGGGGCAGCCTCATCCTCACCGCGCTCGTCGTCTACCTGATCACCAATCTGATCCTGTCGTTCTTCGACGAGGCGAACGAGCCGACGCTGTCGTACACCGAGTTCAGCAGGCAGGTCGCCGCCGGCAACGTGGAGAAGATCTACGCCAAGGGCGACGCCATCCAGGGGCAGCTCAAGAGCTCCCAGACCGTGCCCGGCGGCAGCGACAAGTACACGAAGTTCACCACCCAGCGGCCCACCTTCGCCGACGACGACCTCTGGGCGCAGCTGACCAGGCAGAAGGTCACCGTCACCGCCCAGCCGGTCGTCGAGCACCGCAGCTTCCTGGCCAACCTGCTCATCTCGCTCGCCCCGATGCTCCTGCTCGTCGTCCTGTGGCTGTTCGTCGCGCGGCGGATGAGCGCGCGGATGGGCGGCGGGATGCTGGGGCGCAAGGCGCCGCCCAAACCGGTCGAACTGACCGAGGACAAACGCACCACGTTCGAGGACGTGGCGGGCATCGACGAGGTCGAGGGCGAACTCAACGACGTCGTGGACTTCCTCAAGAACCCCACCGACTACCGCAAGATGGGCGCCCGCATGCCCGGCGGCGTCCTGCTCGCGGGCCCGCCCGGCACCGGCAAGACCCTGCTGGCGCGGGCCGTCGCGGGCGAGGCGGGGGTGCCGTTCTTCTCCGCCTCGGCGTCGGAGTTCATCGAGATGATCGTGGGCGTGGGCGCCTCACGGGTACGCGAACTGTTCGCCGAGGCACGCAAGGTGGCCCCCGCCATCATCTTCATCGACGAGATCGACACCATCGGACGGGCACGCGGCGCCGGCGCCGGAATGGGCGGCCACGACGAGCGCGAGCAGACGCTCAACCAGATCCTCACCGAGATGGACGGCTTCTCCGGATCCGAGGGTGTCGTCGTCATCGCCGCCACCAACCGGGCCGACGTCCTGGACCCGGCGCTCACCCGGCCCGGCAGATTCGACCGGATCGTGCAGGTCAGCCCGCCCGACCGGGGCGGACGCGAGTCCATCCTGAAGATCCACACCCGGGAGATCCCGATGGCGCGGGACGTGGACCTCGCCCAGCTGGCCCGCACCACCCCCGGCATGACCGGCGCCGAACTCGCCAACCTCGCCAACGAGGCGGCCCTGCTCGCCGTCAAGCGCCGCCAGAGCGAGGTCACCCAGTCGGACCTCTCCGACGCCCTGGAGAAGGTCCAGCTCGGCGCCGAACGGCCGCTGGTGATGCCCGAGGAGGAGCGCCGCCGCACCGCCTACCACGAGAGCGGCCACGCCCTCCTCGGCATGCTCCAGCCCGGCGCCGACCCCGTCCGCAAGATCACCATCGTGCCCCGGGGGCGGGCCCTCGGCGTGACGCTGTCCACCCCGGACGCCGACAAGTACGCGTACACCGAGGACTATCTGCGCGGTCGCATCATCGGCGCCCTCGGCGGCATGGCGGCCGAGCACATCGTCTTCGACGTGGTCACCACCGGCGCCGAGAACGACCTCGAACAGGTCACCAACCTCGCGCGCGGCATGGTCGCCCGGTGGGGCATGAGCAAGAAGATCGGCCCCCTCACCGCCCTGCCCGGCGACTCCCAGCAGGCGTACGGACTCGCCGCCGCCCCCGAGACCCTGGACGCCATCGCCACCGAGATGCGCCGCATCGTCGACGAGTGCTACGCGGAGGCGTGCCGGCTGCTGCGCGAGCACCGCCCCCGGCTGGACGCGCTCGCCGAGGCGCTGCTGAAGAACGAGACGCTGGAGGAGGAGGCCGCCTACCGCGCGGCGGACATCCCGCGCACGGCCAGGGCCGACATCTGAACCCCTCCCGGCCCCGGGTGAACCCTTCCGGGCCTCATGGCGTCCGGGCGACCTCGGGTGAACCCTCCGCGCCTCAGGGCGTCCGGGCGATCAGATAGCGGAACACGTTCGGCATCCACACCGTGCCGTCCTGCCGCAGATAGGGATGCAGCGCCTCCGTCAGCTCCTTCTCGACCTGGACCTGGTCGGTGGCCCTGGCCGCCGCGTCGAACAGGCCCGTCGAGAGCAGCCCGCGCACCGCGCTGTCGATGTCCGCGTAGCCGAAGGGGCACGCCACCCGGCCCGACCCGTCGGGCCGCAGACCGGCCCGCGAGGCCAGGTCCTCCAGATCGTCGCGCAGGCTCGGCCGCCAGCGCGGGGAGTCGGTGAGCCGCGCCGCCACCCGCAGCACGCCCGAGGTCGCACACCGCTCCGGCGGACCCCAGCCCGCCAGCACCACCGCGCCGCCGCGCTCGGCGAGCCCCACCGCGGCCTCCAGCGCCGGCCCGAGGCCGTCCGCGTCGCCCGCCGCACAGCCCACCGGCTCGAACGCCGTCACCAGGTCGTAGCGGGCCGCGGACGGATCGGCGGCGGCCTCCGGGCCGCCCGCCAGGAGGCGGGCCCCGCCGGGCCCCCACACCCCGTCCGGGCGCAGCCGCTCACGGGCCAGCGCGAGCCGCTCCGGCCGGGTGTCGACACCCGTCACGCGCGCGCCGCGCGTGGCCGCCATCAACAGGGCCAGCCCGGAGCCGCAGCCCAGGCCGAGCAGCCGGGTGGCGGCTCCCACCTCCAGCCGCTCGTACACCGCTTCGTAGAGCGGTACCAGCATCCGCTCCTGGATCTCCGCCCAGTCGCGCGCGCGGGCGGACGCCCGCGCGGGCGAGGCCGAGGCCGTGGGGGACTGGTGCCGGACGAGCGTAGGTGTCATGGAAAGCGCCCCAATCCGCGGAAGAGGTCAGCTGTGCGCTGATGGAAAGCCCCCGTACCCGTGCGGTCTCGCTCCCCCCGTATGCCAAAGGGAACTCCGCATCCGCCATCCCGTCCAGAGGGAGGGCGATTCACGTTCGGGGCCGCCGGGCCCGTACCATTCGCGCCATGGCAAAGGCACCCGTTCTCACGCCCCAGGCGGAAGACTTCCCCCGCTGGTACCAGGATCTGATCAACAAGGCCGAGCTCGCGGACAACGGTCCGGTGCGCGGCACCATGGTGATCCGACCGTACGGCTACGGCCTGTGGGAGCGGATGCAGCAGGAGATGGACGCACGCATCAAGGACGCGGGCGCCCAGAACGCGTACTTCCCGCTGTTCATCCCCCAGTCTTACCTGACTCGCGAGGCTGAGCACGTCGAGGGCTTCGCGCCCGAGCTCGCGGTGGTCACGCACGGTGGCGGCAAGGAGCTCGAAGAGCCCGTCGTGGTGCGCCCCACCTCCGAGACGATCATCAACGACTACTTCTCCAAGTGGGTGCAGAGCTACCGCGACCTGCCCCTGCTCATCAACCAGTGGGCCAACGTGGTCCGTTGGGAGATGCGACCGCGCGTCTTCCTCCGTACGAGTGAGTTCCTCTGGCAGGAGGGCCACACCGCGCACGCCTCCTACGAGGACGCCCGCGACTACGCGGCGCGCATCCACAAGGACGTCTACGCGGACTTCATGGTCAACGTCCTGGGCATCGACGTGGTCCTGGGCCGCAAGACCGCCAAGGAGCGGTTCGCCGGCGCCATCAACACCCTCACGCTCGAAGGCATGATGGGCGACGGCAAGGCCCTCCAGATGGGCACCAGCCACGAGCTCGGCACCAACTTCGCCAAGGCCTTCAACACCCAGTACCTGTCCAAGGACGGCAAGCAGGAGTTGGTCTGGCAGACCTCGTGGGGCGTCTCCACCCGCATGGTCGGCGGTCTGATCATGTCCCACGGCGACGACAACGGCCTGCGGGTGCCGCCGCGCCTGGCGCACGTCCAGGTCGTCGTCATGGCGATCAAGGGTGACGAGGCCGTCGCCAAGGTCCGCGAGATCGGCGCCCGCCTCAAGGCGCTGGGCATCCGCGTCCAGGTCGACGACCGCGTGGACACCCCCTTCGGCCGCCGCGCGGTCGACTGGGAGCTCAAGGGCGTGCCCGTACGTGTGGAGATCGGCCCGCGCGACCTGGAGGCCGGCACCGCGATGCTCGCCCGCCGCATCCCCGGCGGCAAGGAGCCCGTCTCCATCGACGCGCTCGGCGAACTGCTGCCCAAGGTCCTGGAGGAGGACCAGGCACAGCTCCTGCGCGAGTCCCGCGAGCGCCGCGAGTCCCGGACGAGCGACGTGAACACCCTCGAAGAGGCCGCCGAGGCCGCCACGGCGGGCGGCTGGGCACGTATCCCGTGGGCCACGCTCGGCACCGAGGGCGAGGCCAAGCTCGCCGAGCAGGCCGTGTCCGTACGGTGTCTGGTCGCCGAGGACGGGTCGGTCCCCGACACCGACGACGCACCCGGTACCGTCGCCATCGTCGCCCGCTCCTACTGAGCGGCCCGCGGCCTGTTCCGGTCGACCGAAAACGCCTCTTGCGTACCGGCCGAATCCTGGAATCCCGGCGCGTGGACATCATCTACGCGCCGGGGCGTACGCGCCGCTACGTACTACCTTGGTGCGAGCTGTGAGGCTTCTCCGCAGATCAGCGCACCCGCCCTCGTCCGGACGCATCAACGGCAACTGACGGGTACGTGCAAATTATTTGGGATGCCCCGGAATAGGAACACCGGGGCACTCCGGCTCGTTGTCACGACGTGAGCACGACACCACCTGTTCTCGCCGCAGAGCTGGCGCAGGCGTGGGCCGACATTCAGCGGTACCACCCCGAGCTGCCTGACCTTGCCGCGCCCGAGTCCCTGATCGGAGAGTCGTCGTCCGCCTGCGGCGCCGAACTCTCCTTCGAGCGACTGCTCCACGAAGCAGTCCACGGCATTGCCGCCGCCCGGGGTGTCCGCGACACATCCCGGGCCGGGCGGTACCACAACCGCAGATTCCTGGCCATCGCCGAGGAACTCGGCCTCGACCATCCAGAGGAACCGCACCCCAGCAGCGGCTTCTCCCTGGTCGCGCTGAACCCCGAGGCGAGGCGCCGCTACCGGCCGACCATCGAGCGGCTGCAGCGGGCCCTCAAGGCGCACACCGTGGCCACCGCCGCCGACACCAAGCGCTCCTTCCGGGGCCCGGCGGCACGGCACGGCTCCTCGGGCGGCGGCGTCCGCGTCAAGGCCGTCTGCGACTGCGGTCGCAATGTGCGCGTCGTCCCCTCCGTGCTCGCCCAGGCGCCGATCGTCTGCGGCGGCTGCGGCAAGCCCTTCCGTATCCCCGAGGTCGTGGCCGCGGCGAGCTGATCCCGGACCGGCCGCCCGACGGGGGCGGCGCGGGCCGGGGGACGCGGACACACACGGATGTGCCGCTGTGCCGCCCGGGGGTGCCCCACGGACCCCCGGCGTGCCCGGCGCCGGCATGTGGCACAATGGCTAGCTGTACTCGACAGCCGCACAGGAACCCTCTCGCCTCCGGCTGACGCGTCCATCGGGCACTTTGAGTACCGCAACCCCACGTGGCATCCCGTTGTGCCCAACCACGTCAAGACCAGGAGACACCACTCCAGTGGCAGTCAAGATCAAGCTCAAGCGCCTCGGCAAGATTCGCCAGCCGCACTACCGCATCGTCGTCGCCGACGCCCGCACCCGCCGTGACGGTCGCGCGATCGAAGAGATCGGTATCTACCACCCGACGTACAACCCGTCGCGCATCGAGGTCAACGCCGAGCGTGCGCAGTACTGGCTGTCCGTCGGCGCCCAGCCCACCGAGGCTGTGCTCGCCATCCTGAAGCTCACCGGTGACTGGCAGGCGCACAAGGGCCTCCCGGCCCCCGCGCCGCTGCTGCAGCCGGAGACGAAGGAGAGCAAGCGCCGCTCCTTCGACGAGTTCGCCAAGGCTCTCGAGGGCGACGACACCAAGGGTGAGGCCATCACCCCCAAGGCCAAGAAGGCTGACAAGAAGGCGGACGAGGCTCCGGCCGACGCCGCCGAGTCGACCGAGGCCTGAGCATGCTCGAGGAGGCTCTTGAGCACCTCGTGAAGGGCATCGTCGACAACCCCGACGACGTGCAGGTCGCCTCGCGCACCCTGCGCAAGGGGCGCGTGCTGGAGGTCCGGGTCCACCCCGACGACCTCGGCAAGGTGATCGGCCGCAACGGCCGCACCGCCCGCGCCCTGCGGACCGTCGTGGGCGCCATCGGTGGCCGTGGAATCCGCGTCGACCTCGTCGACGTGGACCAGGTCCACTGACAAAGTTGGTTGTTTTACCAGATGCGCCGGCTCGGGCCGGGGAGGGCCACCGTGCCCTCCCCGGCCCGCAGTCGTCTGTACAGCCGTAGTCCCCCAGGGCTGAAGTCACCGGAACACCGTAGGCATCCGACAGGAAAGTTGAACGACGTGCAGCTGGTAGTCGCGCGGATCGGCCGCGCCCACGGCATCAAGGGCGAGGTCACCGTCGAGGTCCGCACCGACGAGCCGGAGCTGCGGCTCGCCCCCGGCGCCGTCCTGGCCACCGACCCGGCCTCCACCGGACCGCTCACCATCGAGACCGGCCGCGTCCACAGTGGTCGCCTGCTGCTGCGCTTCGAGGGCGTACGCGACCGGACCGCCGCCGAGGCCCTGCGCAACACGCTGCTCATCGCCGACGTCGACCCCGAAGAGCGCCCCGACGAGGACGACGAGTACTACGACCACCAGCTCATCGACCTCGACGTGGTCCTCACCGACGGCACCGAGGTCGGCCGGATCACCGAGATCTCGCATCTGCCGTCCCAGGACCTGTTCATCGTGGAGCGGCCCGACGGCACCGAGGTCATGATCCCGTTCGTCGGGGAGATCGTCACCGAGATCGACCTAGAGGAGCAGCGCGCGGTCATCGACCCGCCGCCCGGTCTGATCGACGACCGCGCCGAGATCGCCTCCGCCCGCGACGAGGCCGACGCGACCGGGGATGACGAGACCGACGGGGACGACACCGACGGGGCCCGCGGCTGATGCGGCTCGACGTCGTCACCATCTTCCCCGAGTACCTGGAGCCGCTGAACGTCTCCCTCGTCGGCAAGGCACGCGCGCGTGGACAGCTCGACGTCCACGTACACGACCTGCGGGAGTGGACCTACGACCGGCACAACACGGTCGACGACACCCCCTACGGCGGCGGCCCCGGCATGGTCATGAAGACCGAGCCCTGGGGCGCCTGCCTCGACGACGCCCTGGCCGACGGCTACGAGGCTGGGGCGCACGGCCCCGTCATGGTCGTCCCCACCCCCAGCGGACGGCCCTTCACCCAGGAACTCGCCGTCGAGCTCTCCCGCAAACCGTGGCTGATCTTCACGCCCGCGCGCTACGAGGGCATCGACCGCCGCGTCATGGACGAGTACGCCACCCGCATCCCGGTGTACGAGGTGTCCATCGGCGACTACGTCCTCGCGGGCGGGGAGGCTGCCGTCCTGGTGGTCACCGAGGCCGTGGCCCGGCTGCTGCCCGGTGTCCTCGGCAACGCCGAGTCCCACCGCGACGACTCCTTCGCCCCCGGCGCCATGGCCAACCTCCTCGAAGGCCCGGTCTACACCAAGCCCCCCGAGTGGCGCGGACGCGGCATCCCCGACGTCCTGCTCAGCGGACACCACGGGAAGATCGCCCGCTGGCGCCGGGACGAGGCCTTCCGCCGCACCGCCGAGAACCGGCCCGACCTGATCGAGCGCTGCGACCCCTCCGCCTTCGACAAGAAGGACCGCGAGGTGCTGTCCATCCTCGGCTGGGCACCCGAGCCCGGCGGCCGATTTTGGCGCAGGCCGCAGGACGTGGAAGAATAAGCCGCTGCTGTACGCCCGGCCCATGCCCCTGCCACAGGGGGAAGGGCAAAGCGTTCCCCGCGCACGCGGGAGTCGCCCCACGGCGGTCCGGCCGCGGACAGCACCTCGAACCCCATCACGAATTCCGTCGATGACCTGTGGCATCGGCGAGGAAGCAGAAGAACATGGCCAGCCTGCTCGACTCCGTCAACGCCGCGACGCTGCGCAGCGACGTCCCGGCCTTCCGCCCGGGTGACACCGTCAACGTCCACGTCCGCGTGATCGAGGGCAACCGCTCCCGTATCCAGCAGTTCAAGGGCGTTGTCATCCGCCGCCAGGGCGCCGGCGTCTCCGAGACCTTCACGGTCCGCAAGGTCTCCTTCTCCGTCGGCGTCGAGCGCACCTTCCCGGTGAACTCCCCGATCTTCGAGAAGATCGAGCTCGTCACCCGCGGTGACGTCCGCCGCGCGAAGCTGTACTACCTGCGCGAGCTCCGCGGCAAGGCCGCGAAGATCAAGGAGAAGCGCGACAACTGAGCTCCGGCTCGGCGGTGAGCCACGGCTCACCACGCGCGCGTACGGGTCCACAGGACGGGCGGATAGGCTCAGCCCCCGATGGACACCGAAGCACAGCACACGGAGCGCGACCTCCCCTCCACCCCTCAGCCGGGGCCGGAGCGGAGGTCGCGCTCCGCGCGTTTTCCCGCCCTCACCGGCCACCTGGAAGGGCCCTGGCGCAAGAGCGCCGCCCTGGCCGCGGCATGCCTGCTCTTCGTGCTGCTGCTCAGCCACTTCGTCATGCAGCCCTTCCTGATCCCCAGCGGCTCCATGGAGCCCACCCTGAAGGTGGGCGACCGGGTCATGGTCAACAAGCTGGCGTACCGCTTCGGGAGCCGCCCGGCCCGCGGTGACGTCGTCGTCTTCGACGGCCGCGGCTCCTTCACGGACGAGCCGCCCGAGGGGAACCCGGTGGGCAGGGCCCTTCGTTCAGCTGTCGCGGCCCTCGGCCTGAGGGAGCCGGCCGGGAACGTGTACGTGAAGCGGGTCGTCGGAGTGGGCGGCGACCGGGTCGTGTGCTGTGACAAGGGCGGGAGGGTCCAGGTGAACGGGACACCGGTGACCGAGGAGTACGTGCACCCGGGCGACGCCCCCTCCCAGGTGCCGTTCGACATCGTGGTGCCCGACGGCACCCTCTTCGTCCTGGGCGACCACCGCTCGCGCTCCAGCGACTCCCGGGACCACCTGGGCTCGCCGGGCGGCGGCATGGTGCCGGTGGACCACGTGGTGGGGCGGGCCGACTGGATCGGCTGGCCGCTCGGCCGCTGGTCCGGGGTCGACGGCTCCGGCGCCTTCGCGCGCGTGCCCGCACCGGGCGGCGCCCATGGGTAGCCGCGGACGCCCCCGCTCGGCACCCCGGCCGGCGGACGAGCCGCTGCCCACGGGCACGCGGCCGACCTCCCGCGCCGGGACGCGGGGAGCCAGGGGCACCAGAGGGCGCGGTGACCGGCCGGAAACGGCCCGCCGCGACACGGCGCCCGGCGAGGCCGGTACCGGCCCGCTCGGCGACTCCTACGCCGCCTCGGGGCAGCCGGCGGCGTACGCGCCGGGCTCCGCGGATCTCTCCGGGCCCGCCGACCTCATGGAGCCCGCCCCGCCCACCGCCGAGGCCGCGCCCGCGCGCCCCGCGCAACGCGAGGGTGACGCCGCGACTTCGCCCGCGCCCGCGCGTCCGCCGGGCCGCCGGGCCCAGCAGGGCCGGGCCGACCGGCGCAGGCTCGCCCGCAAGGTGAAGCGGCGCAGGCGCAGATCCGCGGTCAAGGAGATACCCCTGCTCGTCGGGGTGGCGGTGCTCATCGCCCTCGTACTGAAGACGTTCCTCGTCCAGGCCTTCGTGATCCCGTCCGGGTCCATGCAGGAGACGATCACCATCGGCGACCGGGTGCTCGTCGACAAGCTCACGCCCTGGTTCGGCTCCAGGCCGCAGCGCGGCGACGTGGTGGTCTTCAAGGACCCCGGCGGCTGGCTGAAGGACGAGAAGAAGACCACCGGCGGCGGCGACCCGGTCGTCGTCAAGCAGGTCAAACAGGCCCTCACCTTCATCGGCCTGCTGCCCTCCGACAACGAGCAGGACCTGATCAAACGGGTCGTCGCGGTCGGCGGAGACACCGTGAAGTGCTGTGACGGCAGCGGCAGGGTCATGGTCAACGGCAGACCCCTGGACGAGCCGTATGTGCACCCCGGCAACCCGCCCTCGGAGATCACCTTCGAGGTGAAGGTGCCCGAGGGGCGGCTCTTCATGATGGGCGACCACCGCTCGAATTCGGCCGATTCCCGCTTCCACCTCGACGAGCCTTACCACGGCACCGTCTCCGAGGGCGGGGTCATCGGGCGGGCCGTCCTGATCGGCTGGCCCTTCGACCACTGGCGGTGGCTGGAGGAACCCGGGACATTCGGCTCGGTGCCGGACGCGCCCGGCAGGTCGGACACCGCACTCGGCGCGTCGCATAGGGTGTCCTCCCGGGATCCGGCTGCGGATCCCGGCAGATCATATGAAGTGGCAGTACATACCTCGATATCGGATGACCCGAAATCGAACGATGCGATCCGGCTCCCGAGCCCTGCGGAACTCCCGCTCGTTATGGGAGTGGTGGGCCTGCGTCTGGCACGGCGCGGGCGGTGGCACGGAGTGAGGAGTGGATGTGGGGGATTTGGCGGTCGGCGCACGATCCGGACACGACGAGCCCGAGGAGCGGCCGGACGGGCCCGCCGACTCTCCCGCACAGGCCCGGGCGGGCGATGGCGGTGGCGGCACCGCCGACGGCGGCCCGGGAGGTGACGGCGAGCCGGGCGGCGGCCCGGCCCCCAGGAAGCAGCGCTCCTTCTGGAAGGAGCTGCCGCTGCTCATCGGCATCGCACTGATCCTCGCGCTGCTGATCAAGACGTTCCTGGTGCAGGCCTTCTCGATCCCCTCGGACTCGATGCAGGACACGCTCCAGCGCGGCGACCGGGTCCTGGTGGACAAGCTGACGCCGTGGTTCGGCTCCACGCCCGAGCGCGGCGAGGTCGTCGTCTTCCACGACCCGGGCGGCTGGCTGGAGGACCAGAAGCCGGCCGAGCCCAACGTGGCGCAGAAGTTCCTCAGCTTCATCGGCCTGATGCCGTCCGCCGAGGAGAAGGACCTGATCAAGCGGGTCATCGCGACCGGCGGCGACACCGTGGAGTGCAAGAAGGGCGGCCCGGTCAAGGTCAACGGCAAGGCCCTGAACGAGCCGTACATCTACCCCGGCGACAGCGCCTGCGACGACATGCCGTTCGGCCCGATCAAGGTCCCCAAGGGCCGGATCTGGGTGATGGGCGACCACCGGCAGAACTCCCTGGACTCCCGCTACCACCAGGAGCTGCCCGGCGGCGGCACGGTCTCCGACAACGAGGTCGTCGGCCGCGCCTTCACCATCGCCTGGCCGCTCAACCGCATCGACTGGCTCGGCATCCCGGGCACCTTCGACCAGAAGGGCCTCAACGGCATGGCCGCGACGGCCCCGGTGGCCGCGGGGCTCGCGGGCGCGGTGCCGCTCGTGCTGTGGCGCCGGCGCCGGCTCACCCGCCCGAGTGACGCGATCGAGGACGCCGGCCTCACCCGAGAGGGCTGACCGCGCGGGATACCGCCGGGTAGGGTGCCGTCCCAGATCGTCGATCTCCGGAGCACGCGCAGGACGCGGGCGACCGGGGGAGGAGCACTGGGATGAGCGGAACAGGACGCAACGACGACGGCCGCGGCCGTGGTCTCGGCAATCTGCTGTCGGGACTGGCCGTGGCCGTCGGCTGTGTGCTCTTCCTCGGCGGGTTCGCCTGGGGCGCCGTGGAGTACAAGCCGTACACGGTGCCGACCCAGTCCATGAATCCGACGGTCAAGGCGGGCGACCGGGTCCTCGCCCAGCGCATCGACGGCGCCGACGTGAAGCGCGGCGACGTGGTGATCTTCAAGGACAAGGCCTGGGGCAACGTCCCCATGGTCAAGCGGGTCGTCGGCATAGGCGGCGACACCGTCAAGTGCTGCGACCGGGGCGGCAAGCTCACCGTCAACGGCCGTGAGATCGACGAACCGTATCTGCACAACACGGCTCCCTCCACGACCAGGTTCAGCGCCACCGTCCCCAAGGACCAGCTCTTCCTCCTCGGCGACGAACGCGACGTCTCCCTGGACTCCCGGATGCACCTGGAGGACGCGGCCAACGGCTCCGTGCCGCGCTCGGCCGTCAGCGCGCGCGTGGACGCCGTGGCCTGGCCGCTGGACGGCATGCTGGAGCGCCCGACGGGCTTCAGGGCCCTCCCGGGCGGCATCTCCCAGCCCGGCCCGCTGACACTGGTCGTGGGCGCGGTGATCGCCGGAGCCGTACTGATCGTGGTGGGCGCCGCGTACGGGCCACTGGCACGGCGGTTCGGGCGGCGCGGGGCGGCGGCCGGTGCCCGCTGAGACGGGCGGCCCCGGCCGGCCGCGGGGGCGGGGCGAGGCGCCGGAGGAGTTCCGCAGGGTCGCCCGGGTCGTCCTGCTCGATCCGCAGGACCGCATCCTGCTGATCCACGGACACGAACCGGACGACCCCGCCGACACCTGGTGGTTCACCCCGGGCGGCGGCCTGGAGGGCGACGAGACCCGGGAAGAGGCCGCGCTGCGCGAACTCGCCGAGGAGACCGGGATCACCGATGTGCGACTCGGACCCGTGCTGTGGCGCCGGAAGTGCTCGTTCCCCTTCGACGGCCGCCGCTGGAACCAGGACGAGTGGTACTTCCTCGCCCGTACCACCCGTACCACCCGTACCACCCCGGCCGAGGCCGCGCCGACCAACCTCACCGAGCTGGAACGACGCAGTACCACGGGGCTGAGGTGGTGGACCTCCACCGAACTGTCGGCGGCCCGTGAGACGGTGTACCCGACCAGACTCGCCGAGCTGCTGCGCACGCTGCTCGACGAGGGTCCTCCGCATGTGCCGGTGGTCCTGGCTCCGGAAATCGTCTAGGGGCCCGGGGGGCTGACGCACAATAGGGGGACCGCACGGCTGAAGGGGAACATGCCATGAGCGCCGAGGACCTCGAAAAGTACGAGACCGAGATGGAGCTGAAGCTCTACCGGGAGTACCGCGACGTCGTCGGTCTGTTCAAATATGTGATCGAGACCGAGCGGCGTTTCTACCTCACCAACGACTACGAGATGCAGGTGCACTCGGTCCAGGGTGAGGTTTTCTTCGAGGTGTCGATGGCCGATGCCTGGGTGTGGGACATGTACAGGCCGGCTCGCTTCGTCAAGCAGGTGCGTGTTCTGACGTTCAAGGACGTGAACATCGAGGAGCTCAATAAGAGCGATTTGGAGCTTCCGGGGGGCTGAGGGGGGGCTGAGCGTCTGGTCAGGCTGAGCGCCCGAGTGACTTGAGCAGCCGACTGGTCGGCTCGGTCGGCCTGCGCGGCCCGGCTCTCTCGGCCAGGTCGGTCTGCATGGCCGGGACGCGGTGCGTGGCTCGGGGTCTGCTCGCCCCTGAGCGGGTGTGCTCGCATGGGCAGCCTGATTCCGGCGTGGGCATGACGCTCGCCTGCCTGCCACTGGTCGGGGGGGACTGCCTGTCCGCCGGTCTGGCCGGTACGTCGATCCGACGGTCCCGCTGTGCCATCGGTGTCAACGGATCGCGGAGGGTCCACCTTCCGGGTGGCCGGGTTATCCACAACGGCCCGGCTGTCCACCAAGATCCACAAGGTGGCGGCTGGTGCGTGACAGTCGGTGCCGGAGGTGGTGCCGAGATGAACGCACGAGGAGCGCTCGGACAGTACGGCGAAGACGTGGCGGCCCGACTGCTGGCCGACGCCGGAATGACCGTGGTCGCCCGCAACTGGCGGAGCGGCCGGACCGGAGAGATCGACATCGTCGCCCGCGACGGCGACGTACTGGTGGTCTGCGAGGTCAAGACCCGCAGAGCGGGCGGCCCGTTCGAACACCCCATGGCGGCCGTCACCCCCGCCAAGGCCGAGCGGCTCAGGCACCTCGCCGAGCGATGGCTCGCCGACCACGGAGGACCACCGCACGGCGGCGTCCGCATCGACCTCGTCGGTGTCGTCCTGCCCCGCCGCGGCGCGCCCCGCGCCGAGCACGTCCGGGGGGTGGCGTAGATGGGATTCGCCCGCACCTGCTCCGTGGCGCTCGTCGGCGTCGAGGGCGTCGTCGTCGAAGTCCAGGCCGACCTGGAACCCGGCGTCGCCGCCTTCACCCTCGTAGGCCTGCCCGACAAGAGCCTCAGCGAAAGCCGCGACCGCGTCCGGGCCGCCGTCGTCAACTCCGGCGGCGACTGGCCCCAGAAGAAACTCACCGTCGGCCTCAGCCCCGCCTCCGTCCCCAAGAGCGGCAGCGGATTCGACCTGGCCGTCGCCTGCGCCGTCCTGGGCGCCGCCGAACGCATCGACCCCAGAGAACTCGCCGACCTCGTCATGATCGGCGAACTCGGACTCGACGGCCGGGTCCGCCCCGTCCGGGGCATCCTGCCCGCCGTCCTCGCCGCCGCCGAAGCCGGATACGAGCAGGTGGTCGTCCCCGAACAGACCGCCGCCGAAGCATCCCTCGTCCCCGGCATCTCCGTCCTCGGCGTCCGCAGCCTGCGCCAGCTCATCGCCGTCCTCACCGACGAACCCGTCCCCCAGGAGGAACCCGACCAGCAGGGCCGACCCGACGCCATGCTCGCCGGACTGGTCGTCCCCGGCGCCGGAGTCGGCACCGGCCTGTCCATCGACGCCGACACCAGCCCGCCCGACCTCGCCGACGTCGCCGGCCAGCGCACCGCCCGCACCGCCCTGGAAGTAGCCGCCGCCGGCGGCCACCACCTGCTGCTGTACGGACCGCCGGGCGCCGGCAAGACCATGCTGGCCGAACGGCTCCCCGGCATCCTGCCGCCGCTCACCCGACAGGAGTCCCTCGAAGTCACCGCGATCCACTCGGTCGCCGGAATCCTGCCCCCCGGCAAACCCCTCGTCCACAAAGCCCCCTACTGCGCACCCCACCACTCGGCGACCATGCAGTCCCTCGTCGGCGGAGGCAACGGCCTGCCACGACCCGGCGCCGTATCCCTCGCCCACCGGGGCGTCCTGTTCCTCGACGAAGCCCCCGAGTTCACCGGCAAGGCCCTCGACTCACTGCGCCAGCCCCTGGAGGCCGGACACGTCGTCGTGGCCCGCAGCGCCGGCGTCGTCCGCCTCCCCGCCCGCTTCCTCATGGTCCTCGCCGCCAACCCCTGTCCCTGCGGCCGGCACACCCTCCACGGCGCCGGCTGCGAATGCCCTCCGTCCGTCATCCGCCGCTACCAGGCCAGGCTCTCCGGCCCGCTCCTCGACCGCGTCGACCTGCGCGTCGAAGCCGAACCCGTCCGGCGCGAGGACCTCCTCGCCCAGGGCGGACGCGGCGAATCCAGCGCACAGGTCGCCGAACGCGTCCTGACCGCCCGGGAACGTGCCGCCGCCCGACTCCAAGGCACCCCTTGGACCACCAACAGCGAAGTCCCCGGCCACGAACTGCGCACCCGCTGGGTCACAGCCCCCGGCGCCCTCGCCGCGGCCGAACGGGACATGGAACGCGGCCTGCTGACCGCCCGAGGCCTCGACCGCGTCCTGCGCGTCGCCTGGACCCTCGCCGACCTCTGCGGCGACGACCGCCCCGACGAAAACCACATCGGCCTCGCCCTGGAACTCAGAACAGGCATCTCCCGGGGCGCGCCGCTGCCCGTGGGAGGTGCGGGGTGAGCGGGGTGAGCGGGGGAGCACCGGGCACCGGCGAGACGGTCGGCTCCGGAGATGCGCTCGGCGCGACCGAGGGCGGTCATGCGTCCGGTCGCCCGGCGTCGAGCCGTCAGGTGTCGGGCCGTCCGGCGTCCAGCGGTCAGGTGTCGGGCGGCCCGGCGTCGAGCCGTCAGGCATCGGACCGTCCGGCGTCGAAGGGTCATGCGTCAGGCGCCCCGGCGTCGAACGGTCATGCGTCAGGCCGCCCGGCGTCCAGCGGTGAGGTGTCGGGCAACCCAACCGGCGACCCCGAACGGCTGGCGCGGGCGGCGCTGACCAGGGTCATCGAGCCGGGGGACGAGCGGGCCGGCCGTTGGCTGCGCACATACGGGGCCGTGGGCCTGCTACAACGCCTCACCGCCCCCGAGGACCCCGACGACCCACTCACCGGAGTCAGCGCCGCACGGCTCGCCGGATACCGCAGACGAGCTGCGGACGCCGACCCCCAGCGGGACCTGGCCACGCTTGCCACGCTCGGCGGCCGGTTCATCTGCCCCGGCGACCACGAATGGCCCGCCCAGCTCGACGACCTGGGCGACGGCCGCCCCATCGGCCTCTGGCTCCGCGGCCCCGCCGACCTGCGGCTCTGGGCACTGAAATCCGTCGCCGTGGTCGGCGCACGGGCCTGTACCCCCTACGGCGCCCACATGGGCGCCACCCTCGGCGCCGGACTCGCCGAAAAAGGCTGGGTAGTGGTCTCCGGCGCCGCCGCCGGCGTGGACGGCGCCGCCCACCGCGGCGCCCTCGCCGCAGGCGGCGCCACCATCGCCGTCCTCGCCAGCGGAGTCGACGTCGTCTACCCCCGCGCCCACACCGAGTTGATCGGCCGCATCGCCGAACAGGGCGTCCTGGTAGCCGAGTTGCCACCCGGCGACCACCCCACCCCCAGCCGGTTCGTCCTCCGCAACCGCGTCATCGCCGCTCTCACCCGGGGGACCGTCGTGGTCGAGGCCGAATACCGCAGCGGCTCCCTCGTCACCGCACGCAACGCCCAACGACTCGGCCGCCACACCATAGGGGTACCCGGCCCCGCCACCAGCGGACTCTCCGCCGGAGTCCACGAACTGCTGCGCGGCGAAGCCGCACTCGTCACCGACGCCGCCGAAATCATCGAACTCGTGGGGGACATGGGCGACCTAGCCCCGGTCCGCCGGGGCCCCGTCCTGCCCCGGGACCTCCTCGCCCCCGGCACCGCACGCGTACTCGACGCACTGCCCGCCCGCGGCAACCTCGCCGTACGCGACATCGCCCGTGAGGCTGCAACGACTCCGGAGGAAGCCCTCGGCAGGCTGTACGAACTCCACTCCCTCGGGTTCGTGGAACGTGAAGGAGACGACTGGCGGTTGACCACAACCCCGCTCCCCACCCCGAGCACCCGGCGAGGCGGTGCTTGACCTGGGGCATTCGGGTGAAAAGGTAAGGCCAATGACCACCGAGGGCCGCACGCCACCGCTTTCGGGACCGACGCGACCGGCGACGGCCCCCACCCCCACGCGCGCCCGTCCGCCCGTCCCGGAC
>NZ_JBJHPC010000771.1:0-2761 GCF_045257485.1 Streptomyces sp. YS-3
GCCCCGCGCCGCCGCACCCGCCCGTCACGGAGCGCGGTGCCGAGGTCGGGCGCCGCATCGGCGTCGGCCTGATGTACGGACTGTTCAGGCCCCGGGTGCTCGGGGCCTGGCGGGTGCCGGCCGACGGCCCGGTCATCTTCGCCGTCAACCACGCGCACAACATCGACGGGCCGATGCTGATGGGGACCGCGCCCCGACCGGTGCACTTCCTCATCAAGAAGGAAGCCTTCATCGGGCCGCTCGACCCGTTCCTGCGCGGTATCGGGCAGGTGAAGGTGGACCGGTCGACCGTCGACCGGACCGCGATCGACCAGGCCTGCGGGGTACTGGACAACGGCGGTGTGCTCGGGATCTTCCCCGAGGGCACCCGTGGCGAGGGGGACTTCGCCTCGCTGCGCGCCGGGCTCGCCTACTTCGCCCTGCGGTCGGGGGCGCCGATCGTCCCGGTGGCGGTACTGGGAAGCACCGAGCGCAGGGGACGGTTGATAAAGGCGCTGCCACCGCTGCGCAGCCGGGTGGACGTCGTCTTCGGCGACGCCTTCGAAGCGGGCGACGGCAGCGGCCGGCGCACTCGTACGGCGCTGGACGAGGCGACCGTACGCATCCAGGAGCGGCTCACCCGCCACCTGGAGAACGCCAGGCGCCTGACCGGGCGCTGAGCGAGACTTGGGACTTGAGTAGTGGACCGGACGCCCGGTCCATCGATGACGCAGAACGAGGAACGGACTTCATGAACGACCAGCACGACCACGGAGCGCTTGGCGACGCCGAGTACGCGGAGTTCATGGAGCTCGCCGCGGAAGAGGGCTTCGACATCGAGGACGTCGAAGGCGCGATCGAGGAGGCGGGCCACGGCCCGCTCCCCGTCCTCGCCGTCGTCGGCCGCCCGAATGTCGGTAAGTCGACCCTGGTGAACCGCATCATCGGCCGCCGTGAGGCGGTCGTCGAGGACAAGCCGGGCGTCACCCGCGACCGCGTCACCTACGAGGCGGAGTGGGCCGGCCGCCGCTTCAAGGTCGTCGACACCGGCGGCTGGGAGCAGGACGTCCTCGGCATCGACGCCTCCGTGGCCGCCCAGGCGGAGTACGCGATCGAGGCCGCCGACGCGTGTGTCTTCGTCGTGGACGCCAAGGTCGGCGCCACCGACACCGACGAGGCCGTCGTCCGGCTGCTGCGCCGGGCCGGCAAGCCGGTCGTGCTGTGCGCCAACAAGGTGGACGGCCAGTCGGGCGAGGCGGACGCCGCCTCGCTGTGGTCGCTCGGCCTCGGGATGCCGCACCCCGTCTCCTCGCTGCACGGCCGCGGCACCGGCGACATGCTGGACGCCGTCCTGGAGGCGCTGCCGGAGGCGCCCGCGCAGACCTTCGGCTCCGCCACCCCCGGCGGCCCCCGCCGCATCGCGCTGATCGGCCGTCCGAACGTCGGCAAGTCCTCCCTCCTGAACAAGGTGGCCAAGGAGGACCGCGTCGTCGTCAACGAGCTGGCCGGCACCACCCGCGACCCGGTCGACGAGCTGATCGAGCTCGGCGGGGTGACCTGGAAGTTCATCGACACCGCGGGCATCCGCAAGCGGGTCCACCTCCAGCAGGGCGCCGACTACTACGCCTCGCTGCGCACGGCCGCCGCCGTCGAGAAGGCCGAGGTGGCCGTCATCCTGATCGACGCGACCGAGAACATCAGCGTCCAGGACCAGCGCATCATCACCATGGCCGTCGAGTCGGGCCGCGCCATCGTCATCGCGTACAACAAGTGGGACGACCTCGACGAGGAGCGCCGCTACTACCTGGAGCGCGAGATCGAGACCGAGATGCAGCAGGTGGCCTGGGCACCGCGCGTCAACGTCTCGGCGCTGACCGGCCGCCACATGGAGAAGCTGGTCCCGGCGATCGAGACGGCGCTCGCGGGCTGGGAGACGCGGGTGCCGACCGGACGGCTCAACGCCTTCCTCGGCGAGATCGTCGCGGCCCACCCGCACCCGATCCGCGGTGGCAAGCAGCCGCGCATCCTGTTCGGCACGCAGGCCGGGACCAAGCCGCCGCGGTTCGTCCTCTTCGCCTCCGGCTTCCTGGAGCACGGCTACCGCCGCTTCGTCGAGCGCCGGCTGCGCGAGGAGTTCGGCTTCGAGGGCACCCCGATCCACATCTCGGTGCGGGTGCGCGAGAAGCGCGGCAGCAACAGGAAGAAGTAGCCCCGGAGGGGGGCCGCGGGCCTACGGCCGCGCGGCTCCCGCCAGGGATCTCACAGCCCCCGACGGGGGCCGGGCGGCAGTGCCGCCGGGAGCGGTTGGAGCCCGGTGTGCTGCCGCCCTTGCATATGTCCGGTGACACCGTTCGCCGCCCCGCCCAGCTGCCAGTGGGTGCCGCCGTGGGCGGGATACGGCTGGAAGCCCGGGGCGGTCTGGGGGTGCGGCGCCTGGGCGCGGGTCGGGTGGTGGTGCTGGTGGGCGCCCCGGAAACCGAGGGACCCCGAATGGCCCACGGCCGCGAAGCCCCGGAAGCCGAAGTCGTCCTCGCCGCTGCGGTCGCCCGGCAGGGCCCGGAAGGACCGGCGGTACTCCGAGTACAGCGCGTCGTAGATCGGGGTGGGCGAGTGGCCGCTCATGAGGTCCTGGGCGGGGCGCATGGAGGGGATCTGCGACTGGTACGACYGGCGGGAGGGCTCGTATGCGTGCACGTATGTGCCAACGACCCCGGCGGCCGTCGGATGCGGGCTGACGGCAGATATCACGCATCACTGGATGCAGGGGGTGAACCGGGCACAC
>NZ_JBJHPC010000772.1:0-2758 GCF_045257485.1 Streptomyces sp. YS-3
CAACGACGACCTCGCCGTCGCCGCCACCCTCGGCCGCCAGGCAGCCACCGCACTGCTGGACTCCAAGGGCACCTGGACCCGTCAGGCCGCCCGCTTCGCACTCGCCGGATCCGACTACGACGTCTACTCCTGGATCGACCTCGACCGCCAGCTCGCCGCCTCCCAGGACGACCGCGAGACCATCCTCTTCATCGCCCAGGTCTCCGAGCCGGCCGTCGCGAAGGCGGCCGTCCAGGCCCTCACCGGCGGAATCCCCGCGGAAGGGGACTTCAACACCTCCGGCGTCATCAAGTCACGAGCCGAGGACAATCGGGTCAACATCCTGAAGATCCTCAACGAGAAGCCCGGCAAGGCCGTCACCAAGGCCGCCAACGACGCACTCAACACCAACACACCGGAAGCCCTCCAGAAGTTCTTCGACGAGGACCTCGCCCAGGCCGTCGAAGAGGACGACGCCGTCTCCACCATGAAGGTCATAGCCAGCGGTGACGCATACTCCAAGGCCTATGCCGAGGTCGCCATGGAGGGCCCCGCCTGGATGCGCCGGCACTTCATCGAATCCGTCCAACACCAAGCCGCCCAGCTCGACTATGACTCCCTCAGCCACGCCGCCGCCATGCAGGCGACCATCGCGGCGGCAGCCAAAACCGCGCAGGAGGCGCAGAAAGATGCGGCACTCGCTTCCCAAGTCGCAGCTGTGGCCCGAGACGCCGGGGCCCAGGCCCAGGAGTGGGCCCAAAAGGCGTTGGACTCGGCGAAACTGGCCGACAGCTTCGCAGACCAGGCCCGCCAGCACGCGAGTGTGGCGGACAAATCCGCCACCGACGCCCAGGCTTCGGCGGACAAGGCCAAGGACGCCGCCGCGACCGCCCAAAGTGCCTCCCGCGCGGCGAACAACTCCGCCAACCGCGCCATCGACGCGGCCCGCAGCGCACTCGCCTCCTCCTACAGCGCCCAAGCCTCCGCCACACAAGCCCACCAGGCGAAGCTCAACGCCGGCCAGGACGCCCAGACCGCTGCCGCAGCCGCCGCCGAGGCACGCCAGACCGCAGCCGACAAGCGCACGGCAGAGGTGAGGGAAGCCGCGCGCGTCCGCGCCGAGCAGGCGCAGAAGGACCGGGACGCCAACCGGAACCCCTCGAACACGACGACCAACGACACGGTCAATCCCAAGGGGAGCCAGCCGGGCAAGGACGAAGGGTGGAACGACCCCAAGTGGTGGGCTGACACCGCCGACAAGGTAAGCATCGCCGCAGGGTTCCTAGCCGCGGGCTTCGGCCTCGCCTGCGTGTTCTTCCCCGCAGCCCCGGTCCTCGGCAGCATCGCCGCGGTCTGCCTCGGCATCTCCGTCGTTGCCGCAGGCGTCAGCGCCATCGCCACCGGATTCGAACACGGTTTCTTCAGTGCCGAGTTCGCCTCCTCCGCTGGACGGCTTTCCCTGCAGCTCGTGACCCGCGGGGGCGGTCGCGCCCTCTCTGCGGCGAAGCCCGTCGCCAAGAAGGTCGAGAAAGTGGCCGAGAGCGCCGTGTCAGGCATCGCGAAGGCTCTCTTCTGACGGCCAGCGCGACAGCACTCCCATCCAAACCTGACGCGAAGGGCCGCAATTGCGATGAGATCTGCTCTTAAGCCATCCCTGCGTATGCGGTCGGCATTGCTCGCTGCGCTGACCACCCTGACGCTGACTTCCGCCACCCAAGTGAGTTCCGCGCAGCCTGTCGCCGGAAAATCTCCCCAGCTGATCGGAACACTCCATGCGGCCGACATACCTCGCGGTCCGCTCCCTACGATGACGCGTTCAGTACCCATCCGTGCCGGGGAGCGGTGCAGCCCTGTTCCGCGTGCCATCGCTTCCGGTGCTGGCCAGCTGTGCGTTCGCTCCGGACGGACCAGACAGGCCGCCCGAGCCCGCCGAGGGGGTCTGGGACGGTGAGGCGGAGTGGACCGGGGTCGTGTGGGTCACGGTCGCGTTGACGGTGCCCGCAGTGGTCCCCGAGGTCCTGGCGGTGCTCTGTGCGAGCACCTTCACGACCGCCCCGGCACCGCAGAACGTGGTGCCGGTGAATGCCGTCGCTCCCTGGTTGACGAACACGCAGGGCTGCACCGTGGCCTTCCCCGCGGGCGTGTCCTTGCGGTAGGTCACCCGGACCTTGGCGGCCGTGCTGCTGTGCGCGGTGAGAGAGGCGTCCTTGCCGATCACGTTGAAACCGTAGACACCGGGCTCGGCGGGCGAGGTGACGGGGGCAAGGGTCTTCCAGGACCCTGCGCGCAGCACCTGCACAGAGGCGTACTTGCTGGTGAGCAGCGTGCCTGTGACGTTCTCGTATCCGGAGGCGGTGGGGTTGTCGACCGTGACTCCGAAGCCGGCGGTGCCACCGGCGGTCACCGTGGCGGGAACGCCGGACAGCGTGGTGGTGAGGCCGTCGACCTTGATGGTGTCCTCGTCGTCTCCTGTAGCCGCTCCGGAGGCGCCGTAGGAGACGAGAGAGGTCAGCTTCAGGTGGTCGGTGCCACCGTTGCTGTCGCCGTTGTGCGGGGTGCCCAGGGGGACACCGATGCGCAGTTGTACGGTGCGGGACTGGCCCGCGGCGAGCGGGAACTTCTCCGGTATCTCGCCGGAGAACTCTCCGTCCGCGTAGGTCAGCGGCACCTTCTTCCACACGGTGCCGCCCAGCTGGTACTCCAGGCTGACGGCGTTCGTGGGCAGGCCCATGCCGCCGTCGATCCGGTAGATCAGCCGCGCCGAAGACGTGTCGTAGTG
>NZ_JBJHPC010000773.1:0-2757 GCF_045257485.1 Streptomyces sp. YS-3
GGCGGGCTTGGCGGGCGTCGCCTTGCGGGGGGCGCCCGGCTTGGCAGCGGACTTGCCGGCGTTGCCACCGGGTCCCTGCAAAGCGTCGGTCAGCTTGCGTACAACGGGGGCCTCGATCGTCGAGGACGCCGAACGGACGAATTCACCGAGTTCTTGGAGCTTGGCCATGACGACCTTGCTCTCCACTCCGAACTCCTTGGCGAGTTCGTATACCCGGACCTTAGCCACTTCGCTCCTTTTAGGTCCGGGTTACCGCCGGACCGTCGCTACTTCATGGGCGTACTCATCGCGTACTCATCGAGTGCTCATCGCAATCTCGACCTACTTCCAACTCGCGAGGTACCTGACCGCACGGTGTTCCGTGCCGTACTTCTTCTTACGGTGCTGCCTGCTCGACGTGCTGACGCACGGCCTCGCTGTCCAGCTGCTCCTTGACCCTGAAGGCCCGGGAGAGCGCCCGGCGGCGGACCGCCAGGTCCAGACAGACCGAGGCGGGGTGAACGTACGCACCCCGGCCGGGCAGCGTACCGCGAGGATCGGGGACGCAAGCGCCCTCGACCTCCACGATGCGCAGCAAATCGGTCTTGGCCGCTCGCTCCCGGCACCCCACACAGGTGCGCTCAGGGCATGCGCGGGCATGCGTCCGGCCAGACACGTTTAAGTCTACCTCCCCGTACCGACCTCACCCCTTTGGGGCAAAAATCGAACGGTCGTTGTCCTAAAAGATCGCCATGACGGCAACGGCAGCGGGGCCCGGCGTTATTCCCGGGCCCCGTGGCCGTCTGTTCAGTCCTGCTCGGACGGCTGCTCCGTGTCCGGGCGGATGTCGATGCGCCAGCCGGTCAGCCGCGCGGCGAGGCGGGCGTTCTGGCCCTCCTTGCCGATGGCCAGCGAGAGCTGGTAGTCGGGCACGGTCACCCGGGCGGAACGGGCCGCCATGTCCACGACCTCGACCCGGGAGACCCGGGCCGGGGAGAGCGCGTTCGCCACCATCTCGGCCGGGTCGTCCGACCAGTCGACGATGTCGATCTTCTCGCCGTGCAGCTCGGCCATGACATTGCGCACGCGGCTGCCCATCGGGCCGATGCAGGCACCCTTCGGGTTGATCCCCGAACGCGTCGAACGGACGGCGATCTTCGTACGGTGGCCGGCCTCGCGGGCGATGGCGGTGATCTCCACCGAGCCGTCCGCGATCTCCGGCACCTCCAGGGCGAAGAGCTTCTTCACCAGGTTGGGGTGGGTGCGCGACAGCGTCACCGAGGGACCGCGCACACCCTTCGCCACCCGTACGACATACGTACGAAGGCGCAGTCCGTGGATGTACTCCTCGCCCGGCACCTGCTCCTGCACCGGGAGCATGGCCTCCATCTTGCCGATGTCGACCAGGACGTTCTTGGGGTCCTTGCCCTGCTGGACGACACCGGTGATCACATCGCCCTCGCGCCCGGCGAACTCACCGAAGGTGATGTCGTCCTCGGCGTCGCGCAGACGCTGGAGGATGACCTGCTTGGCGGTGGTGGCGGCGATCCGGCCGAAACCGGTCGGGGTGTCGTCGAACTCCTTGGCCTCCTGGCCCTCTTCCAGGTCGGCCGGGTCTTCCTTCGCCCACACGGTCACATGACCGTTCTCGCGGTCGAGCTGCACGCGCGCGCGGCGGAAGCTTCCCTCGGTGCGGTGGTAGGCGATGAGGAGGGCCGACTCGATGGCCTCGACCAGCAGGTCGAAGGAGATCTCCTTCTCCCGTACCAAACCCCGCAGGGCACTCATGTCGATGTCCATGGCTACGCCTCCTCTTCCTTCTTGTCCTTGCGGTTGAACTCGATTTCGACACGCGCCTTGGCGATCTCGGAGAACGCGAGGCGCCGGGCGGTGGCCTTGCGGCCCTTCACACCCGGGACCTCCAGGTCCACGCCCTCCTCGTCGGCGCCGAGAACGCGCGCGACCAGCTCGCCGCCCTCGTTGAGCGTCAGCCGGGCGAGCCGCCCGGTGGCGCGCAGATAGTGGCGCAGTTCGGAGAGGGGGCGCTCGGCGCCGGGCGAGGTGACTTCGAGGACGTACTCCTCGTCGCCCATCACATCGCTCTCGTCGAGCGCGTCGGAGACGGCGCGGCTCAGCTCGGCACAGGTGTCCAGCTCCACGCCGTCGTCGGAGTCCACGACGATCCGCAGCATCCGGCGGCGCCCGGCCCGGGACACCTCGATCTCCTCGAGATCGAGGTCCTTGGCGCTGACGAGCGGTTCCAGCAGTCCGCGCAGCCTCTCGCTCTGGGTCGTGCTCATCCGGGTGACTCCTCGGCCGCGTGTGCTGTTGTGGGTTCGTCGCGTGTCGAATCAAAGGGTATCCGGTCCCGGGGGGTGTTGCCGTCCACCCGGGGCGGGGCGCGGGTACGCTCGCCTGCGGTGATCACATGGCGGCCCCCGGGCCCGGAGCCCGCAGGGGAGACAGACGTGCCGGTGAGCAGGACGGTGACCTCGCGCAGAGCCGCCCTCACGGCGACCGGCGCCGCCGCCGCGGCCGGGCTCCTGTCGGCCTGCTCGGACGGGGGCGCGCGAGACGCGGATGGGAGCGCGCGGGAGCACGAACGCGCACGGGCGGCGCGGGCCGAGGCGGCCCTGCGCCTGCGGACCTCGGCGGCCAGCGCGGCGCTGCGCGACCGGTACGAGGCGGTGTCGCTGCGCCATCCGGCGGTACGGGACCGGCTCGCCCCCCTGCGCGAGGAGGCGGCCCAGCACGCGGCGGCGCTGGCCGGCGCCCGCC
>NZ_JBJHPC010000774.1:0-2756 GCF_045257485.1 Streptomyces sp. YS-3
GCCCCTGCCCGCACGACGCCGCCACCCCGTCCCCGGCCCCTCAGACCAGCCGGCGCGCCGTCGCCCACCGTGTCAGTTCGTGCCGGTTGGACAACTGGAGCTTGCGCAGCACCGCCGAGACGTGGGACTCGACCGTCTTCACCGAGATGAACAGCTGCTTGGCGATCTCCTTGTACGCGTAACCGCGCGCGATCAGCCGCAGCACCTCCCGCTCGCGCTGGGTGAGGCGGTCCAGGTCCTCGTCGACCGGTGGGGCGTCCGTCGAGGCGAAGGCGTCCAGGACGAAGCCCGCGAGGCGCGGGGAGAACACCGCGTCGCCCTCCTGGACCCGGAAGATCGAGTCGATGAGGTCCGTCCCCGTGATCGTCTTGGTGACGTAGCCGCGGGCGCCGCCCCGGATCACCCCGATCACGTCCTCCGCAGCGTCCGAGACGGACAGCGCCAGGAAGCGCACCGGATTCTCCGCGTCCGACATCAACGGGGCCGAACGGCGCAGGACTTCCACGCCGCCGCCGCCGGGCAGGTGGACGTCGAGGAGGACGACCTCCGGCCGGGTCGCCGTGATCACGGTGACCGCCTGGTCCACGTCGGCCGCCTCCCCGACGACCTCGACACCGGTCTCCTCGGTCCGGCCGATCTCCGCCTGGACGCCCGTGCGGAACATCCGGTGGTCGTCGACCAGGACGACCCGCACCCGCCGCTCGGCACCGCCCTGGCCCTGCTGGGACTGCTCCGTCGTCATCCGTCCGCCCTCTCCATCTCCAGCTCGACCTCGGTGCCCCCGCCGGGCACCGCACGCAGCCGTGCCGTTCCGCCGTTGCGCTGCATCCGGCCGATGATCGATTCTCGTACGCCCATGCGGTCGCCGGGGACCGCGTCCAGATCGAAGCCGGGGCCGCGGTCCCGTACGGACACGAAGACCGTACGGCCCTCGACCTCCGCGAAGACCTGGACGGCGCCGCCCTCGCCACCGTACTTGGCGGCGTTGACCATCGCCTCGCGCGCGGCCTGCATCTGCGCCGACAGCCGTTCGTCGAGCGGGCAGTCGCCCACGACCACGACCTCCAGCGGCACCCCGTGCTTGTCCTCGACCTCGGCCGCGGCCTTCTTCACCGCCTCGGCCAGGGTCTCCGGCTCCTCCGACTCGTCCTTGCCGGTGCCCTCCGGCTTGTAGAGCCAGGCCCGCAGCTCCCGCTCCTGGGCGCGGGCCAGGCGCCGCACCTCCCCCACGTTCTCCGCGTTGCGCTGGATCAGGGTGAGGGTGTGGAGCACCGAGTCGTGCACATGGGCGGCGACTTCGGCGCGCTCCTGGGCGCGGATGCGCATCCGGCGCTCCTCGGAGAGGTCCTGGGTCATCCGGACGAGATAGGGGCCGGCCAGGAGGGCTATGCCCGCGATGACCGCGAGCGCGGCCGTCAGGACGTTGCCGAGCTGAGCGGCCGAGCCGCGCACCACCACGAACCCGGTGAAGCCCGCGCCGACGAGCGCCACCCCCGCCAGCCCCCGCGCCAGCGGCAGCAGCCTGCTGCGCCGGGCGCCCTCGGTCCAGCGGGCCCGCCGGGCGTTGTCGGCCTGGCGCCACACCAGGATCACACCGGCGCCGACCAGGAGCGTGGGCCAGATGTACGGGCTGGCCCAGCCGCCCACGTTCACATTGCCCACGAAGATCGCCGCGCCGACGCAGAGCGCGATCAGAGCGACGACCTGGCCCTTGTCGGGCTTGCGCAGCCGCCGGCGGCCGTCGGGGCTCACCTCGAACGCCGAGCGCGGCTCGGCCGCCGTGCCTCCCAGGCCCAGCGGCACCACGAACCAGAACACCGCGTACAGCAGCGCCCCCAGGCCGTCGATCATGAACAGGCCGAGGAAGACGATCCGCACCCAGACGACCGGCAGCCCGAGGTGTCCGGCGAGACCGCGCGCCACCCCGCCGAGCAGCCGGCCCTCCGCCGAGCGGTAGAGCTTGCGCACGGGGGGTTCGGCGGCCTCGGGAGGCGCGGTTCGGGGAGCGGCGACTGGCATGGACCGATCGTCACATGTCCGCGCGGGTACGGGCATCAGGGTTGGCCCCCAGAACGCCCCTGATCCGCGGTCCCCGCAGGAGGGAGCGGGCATCCCCGCCCGGGGGAGCCGTTCTCCCCCGGCCGGGGGAGGCCCTGGCTCCGGATCAGGGGCAATCTCAGGGAGAGGCCAGGGTCGACGCGGGTGCCGGACCCGCCGACGGCCCGTCACCATGGAGTCATGACGCAGCCGACCGAGACCCCCGCCGCGCCGCCGGACCCGGATCCGGGCGCGGCGCCCGCCGCGCCGCACCCGCGCCGCAGCAGTCACAACAAGGTGATCGGCGGCGTCTGCGGCGGGCTCGGGCGGTACTGCGACATCGACCCGGTGATCTTCCGGGTGGCGCTGGGCGTGCTCACCGTCACCGGCGGCCTCGGCCTGCTCTTCTACGGGTTCGGCTGGCTGCTGCTCCCGCTGGACGACGAGGAGGAGAACGAGGCGCGTCGGCTGCTGTCCGGCCGGGTGGAGGGCCCGGCGCTGGCCGCCGTGCTGATGGCCCTGGCGGGCTGCGGGATCTTCCTGTCCATGCTGAGCAACGGCTCGGTGATGAGCTTCGCGTGGCTGCTGACGCTGGCCGTCGCGGGCGTCGGCGTCTGGTCCCAGCGTCGCTCGCTCACGCCCGCGGACGCCCCGCCGGACCTGGCGGGCGCCCCGGCGGCGCCCGGGGCCGCCTCCCCGGCCTTCGGCCCCGGCACGGC
>NZ_JBJHPC010000775.1:0-2756 GCF_045257485.1 Streptomyces sp. YS-3
GAGCGGCTCGCTCGGCGGGGATGTCCGGGGGCCCGGTGGTCAGTTCCGGGCGGTGGCGGTGCCGGTGTACAGGAGGCGGTTGGGTGTGCCGCTGCCGGCGTCGGAGACGGCGCCGCGGGTGGCCGAGTCGGTCAGCCCCTGCTGTACGTCGGCGGGCCGGGCGTCCGGGTGCGCGGAGAGCCACAGGGCCGCGGCGCCCGTGACGTGGGGCGCGGCCATCGAGGTGCCGGTGAGCGACTTGGTGGCGCTGTCACCGCTGTTCCAGGCGGAGTTGATACCGGTGCCGGGGGCGAACAGGTCGGTGCAGCGCCCGTAGTCGGAGTCGGAGCGCCGCCGGTCGGAGGAGTCCGCGTTGTTGACCACGACGGCCTCGGCGATGCCACCCGGCGAGTTGTGGCAGGCGTCGGTGTTCATGTTGCCCGACGACACCACCCAGGTGATCCCGGCGGCGATGGACTTCCTGATCGCGGCGTCCTCGCTGCTGATCGGGGAGGTGCTGTTGATGCTCATGTTGACGACCGCCGGTTTGACCGCGTGCGCGGTGATCCAGTCGGCCGCCGCGATGATCGCCGACGTACTGGCGCTGTCGTGGCAGTCGGTGACGCGGACGGCGACCAGCTTGACGCCCTTGGCGACGCCGTAGTCCTTCCCGCCGACCGTGCCCGCCACATGGGTGCCGTGGCCCAGGCAGTCCTGTCCGGCGCGCCCGTCGCCCACCTCGTCCACCCCGACACTCGCCCGGCCCTGGAACTGGGTGTGGGTGGTGCGCAGTCCGCTGTCGACGAGGTACGCGGTGACGTTGCTCGCGGTGGTGGCGTACGTATAGCTCCTGTCCAGCGGCAGGGACCGCTGGTCGATGCGGTCCAGGCCCCAGGAGGGCGGGTTGGTCTGGGTGGCGGAGGAGTGCTGGCGGGCGTCCTGCTCGACGTAGGCCACCGCGGGGTCGGCTGCCGTGGCGCGGGCCTGCTCCGCGGTCATGTCGGCCGCGTAGCCGTCGAGCACCGTGGTGTAGGTGTGCCGCACGGTGCCGCCGTGGAGGTGGGCGAGCCGTCCGGCGGCGGCCGGACCGCCGGTTGGCGCGCGGTCCTTGAGGACCACGATGTACCGGCCGCCGATCGCGTCCGGCATCCGGCGCACTCCCGCCGGTGGTCCCGTCTCGGAGGGTGGCCGGTTCGCCGCGTGCGCCAGGTGCACGGGCAGCACGGGGGCGGCGGCCAGCAGAACGGTCAGGGCGCAGAGTCGGGCACGTGTGTGCACGTCAGCTCCTAGGGGGGAGGCGGTGAGGGGACGGACCTTCCGCGTCCGTTTGGTGTACCGCCGTTGACGGGCGGGTGGTGTCCCGTCGTCGCCAGTGGCGAGAACGGGCACCCCGGCCGATGGTGCAAACCGGCCCGAACGTCACCTTCCGCATCCCGCGCCGCGCGGGCGCACCGGCATGGCACGATGGCCGCCATCGACGACACGGAACTGCCGCAGGAGCTGCGCCGACTGGGACTCGGGCCCGGCGAGGCCGCGGTGTACACGGCGCTGCTCCGCCGCGGCCGGATGCCGGTGGCCGAACTGGCCGAGCGGCTGGGCCGGGAGCCCGCGGAGGCGGAGCACCTCACCCGCAGGCTCATCGGCCTCGGTCTGGTCGCCGTGCTCGACGCCGAGGCGGACGCCGTCTCACCGGTCGAACCGACCATCGCCCTCGACCACCTCGCCCACGCCCGCTCCGCCGAACTGCGCCAGGCGCACGTGGCGGCCCTCAACGCCTTTCGCGACTTCCGGCGCTCGGTGCACTCGCAGCCCACCGACGACCTCCTGGAAGTCGTCTCCGGGCCCCAGGTCGCCGAGCGCATCTGGCAGGTGGAGGGCGCCGCCGAGAGCGAGGTCCTGCGCTTCGACTCACCGCCGTACCACACGGCGGGCGGCCCGAACCCGACCGAAGTGGAGAAGCTGGCGCGGGGAGTTGTCTACCGCGTGGTGTACTCCTCGTCCGCGGTGCGCAACACTACGTACTACGCGGACAACATCCAGCCGTGCATCGCGGCGGGCGAGCAGGCCCGGGTGCTGCCCACCGTGCCGGTCAAACTCACCGTCTTCGACCGGCGGTTGGCGATCGTGTCGATGTCGTCGGTGGAGGCCGAGTCCAACGACTCGCTGCTCCTGGTGCGCCCCTCCAGCCTGCTCTCCGCGCTGACCGGCCTCTTCGAGACGGCCTGGCGCTCCGCCTATCCGATGCATCTGAGCGGGCAGGTGCCGCGCGCGCTGCGCCCCGTCCAGCGCCGCATCCTGGAGCTGCTCGCCACCGGGGTGAGCGACGACGACATCGCCGACCTGCTGGGCGTCAGCCGCCGCACCCTGTCCCGCAACCTCGAACAGCTCCACCGGCTCGCGGGCTCCGTCTCCCGCTTCCAGCTCGCGCTGCACGCGGCGCGGCACGACTGGATCTGACGGGACCAAAAGCCCGCGGCCGAGCCAAACAAGCGGGCCAGGCCGGACCCCCTAAGGGGCGCGGGGAACTGCGCACTCGGCCCAAGAGGCCCGCAGCCGAACGAACCACGCGCAGCTGAAACACCCCCCGCAGCACCCCCCGCCCTATGGACAGCCCCTGTCATGTACCCCTAAAACTGATGCGGCATCAGCTTTACCCGAGCCGACCCCCCATGACCGAGGAGCCCGATGAGACCGACACGGAACGCATCGCGCCTCACCACCGCCGGGATAGCCGTCGCGGCCGGCGCCATGCTCGCCGCCGCGCTCGCCCCCGCCTC
>NZ_JBJHPC010000776.1:0-2741 GCF_045257485.1 Streptomyces sp. YS-3
GGTGTGCGGCGAGGCGGGGCGGGACGGCGTTGCCGACCTGGCTGAAGATCTGGCCCTTGTTGCCCTGCCAGGGGTAGTCGGCGGGGAAGGTCTGAAGGATGCCGGCCTCGGCTGCGGTGATCCGGATCGGATCCGGGGCCGCGCCCAGTGACGTGGCGGCGGTCGGCTCGGCTTGCCACACGCCTTCGTTGGCCCGGTGACCGAAGAACAGGGTCCCGGCCGGCTCATCGATCGTGCGGACGGTGGCGTTGGCCTGGTTGTTGTTGCGCAGGGTCGAGCGCCACACCGGGGGCGTCGCCTGTACGCCGGGATGTTCCGCGGCGACGGTCTGCTCCCTCCGGCCACTCGTCACAGCGGCCCCCGATGTGGCGGGCGGGTGTGGCTTCCAGGTGCCGCGGTCGCGGGCGTCGCTGAGGGTCTTGCGGGAGCCGGAGGGGAACGGCTCGGGTCCGCCGCCGGGACCGCCGCCGGCACACACCGTGGGGACGGGGCGGTCGGTGGCGCCCCAGCCGAGGGCTTCGGCCATGGACACCCAGCGGGCGCGGCCCGGCCCGAACAGCGACTCGGGCTCGGCGAGTTTGGCGTGGGTGGGCGGTGGCGGCACGGCGGTGCGCGTACGCGAGGCGAGCAGGATCGCCCGCCGTCTGGTCTGCGGTACGCCGTAGTCGGCCGCGTTCAGCACCCCTGTCCAGACCGAGTACCCCCAGGTCCGCAGGATCGCGGCGTACTGACGCCACAGCGGCAGCACGTCGGGGACCTCTTCTATCGCGACCCATTCCGGCTGGCCGTGTTGGTTGAGGGCGTGCAGGTAGCGCATGGGTTCGGCGGCGAGCAGACTCCTCGGATCCCGGCAGGTGTCCAGGAGCTGTTTGCGGGTGTCGCGTCCGTGAGCGAGATCGGCGACGGCCTGATGGACCAGGGGCTGGTCAACGAGCCCGAGTCGCTTGCCGGCCATCGACCATGCCTGGCACGGCGGGGACGCGATCAGCCCGGTGATCCGGCCTAGGAGTGGCCATAGGGGGTAGGCGGCGACATCGGTGCGGATCGTCAATTGCCCGGCTGCGGCGCGGGTCTTGCACGCCCACTCGTCCCATTCCAGGCCCACGTCCCGGACGCCGAGCGCGGCTAGGGCTTGGCTCCACCCTCCGGGGCCGGCGAACAGGTCGAGTATCAAGAGGCCAGCCGGAAATCAGTTTGGACCGCCTCGACTTCACCGCGGCAGGCCCACGGGCAGCAGCCGTCGACGACGCCGTCCTCCAACTCCTGGACGTGAGCGTCACTGCCGCCGAGTTCCTGCTGCCGGGCGGCCCATTCGGCGGCGGTGACGTGGTCGATCGGTGCCTGGTCGAGCGGGACGCGCGAGCGGTGTAGGAACGCTTCACCCAGCAGGTGGTTGCCGGTGGCGTTGGCTCGGGCGTTTCCCTTCCGGATGGCGGCGTCGAAGGCGACCACGTCCTCCCACTCCTGCGGCGAGGCGTCGCGGATGCTCCGCCACTGGGCGTTTCCGTGGAAGGGACAGCCCAGACAGCTCGATTTGGGTGTGTCCGCGAGGCCGAGCGAGGTCAGGTAGCGCGTGCAGTCGGACCGTGACCAATTCATGTCGATGAGCGGGTGCCGGTTGCGCATGTACTGGACGTCCGAGTCCTTGGCGCGGTGGAACTCATCCGTCGAAATGCCGACCCACTGCTCGACGAACACGCCCTTGGGGATGCGCGTGGGATAGGGGTAGCCGAGGAGTTGGCGCACCTGCTTCTTCAAGGGCTTGATCTTGTACTCGCCCGTGCACTGGCGCCTGGTCATCCCGGGCTTGCCATCCTTGTTGAGGATGTACAGGGGCATGGAGGCGAACCTGTGCTCCGGATCGAGTGCATCGTCGCGAATGTTTCCGGAGGAGACTCGGAGGATGGGAATGCCTGCGGGTCCGGCTATCTCCCGCTCCAGGCGGTCGAGATGCGAGTAGACGGCCCTGGGCTCCCAGCCTGTATCGGCGAAGATTGCGTAGTCGATTTTCGGGAGGATGCCTTCGGCGGACAGGCATAGCAGGGCCGTGCTCTGCACGCCAGCGCCCAGGGAAAGTGCTGTGAATGCGGGCTGCGTCAAGAAGAGATTCCTATCAGGGGAGTTCAGGGATTTCATTCCAGAAAGGGAGTTAACGTTTGCGCGCCGTGGCGGGCGATGCGGGCGGGCGAGGCGGCAGGCCGATGGCACGGTCTGGCGCCCGGAGCGGCGTCTGAGCGCGGCGGGCCTCATCGACAGCGCGTGCGTAGTAGGGCAGCAGGCGGTCCTGCAGGCGCCAGGCGGCGCGAACTGCATCGGTGGGCACTGCGATGCAGGGAGGTGCGGGCACGTGGTCGGTGATGTCCCCGTGCAGGTCGTCGGGCACGAGGGGGCAGACCAGTACACGCTCGGCCCTATGGGCCAGGAGATACAGACGCCATCCACCCGCTCCGGTCAGCATGGCGTCCGTAACGGGCCCGAACCGGGCGAGCGAGGGGCGTTGATCGAAGGGAGTCCAAACTCGGCTGGTGCGCTCTGTTCGCGCCCTCGGGCTGAGATCGTGCTTGATGTCAACGGACCAGTAGCCGGGCAGCTGAAGCGATAGGCGCGCAGCGAATTCGGCAAGAGATGCAGAGGGGATGGGCAGTCCTTTGTCGTGCGAGTAGGGCCAGTGATCCATGTGTAAGGGGCGGGCCCACGCCCCTTACACATGGATCACTGGCCCTACTCGCACGACAAAGGAC
>NZ_JBJHPC010000777.1:0-2731 GCF_045257485.1 Streptomyces sp. YS-3
GTCCAGCTCCCCACCCCCGCCCAGTGGACGCGCCCCTTCGGGCTGCTGCGCCCCGCCGACGAGATCGGCATGCTGGCCCGGCGCTATATGCACGAGTACGGCGCCACCCGCGACCACCTCTTCAACGTCGCCCTCGCCTGCCGCAACCGCGCCAACCAGAACCCGGCCGCGATGATGTACGAGCGGCCCCTGACCCGCGACATGTATATGACCTCCCGCTGGATCAGCGAGCCGCTCTGCCTCTTCGACAACTGCCTGGAGACGGACGGCGCCCTGGCCTGCGTGATCGTCTCCGCCGAGCGCGCCCGCGACTGCCGCCAGGAGCCGGTGTACGTGCACTCCGCCGCCCAGGGCCTGCCCGCCCAGCACCACGGCATGGTCAACTACTGGAACGACGACCCCCTGACCGGCCCCGCCTGGACCGCCGCCCGCCATCTGTGGAAGCAGGCCGACTTCGGCCCCCAGGACGTGGACGTCGCCCAGATCTACGACGCGTTCACCCCGCTGGTGCCGCTCTCCCTGGAGGGATACGGCTTCTGCGGCCGGGGCGAGGGCGGCGCCTTCACCGAGGGCGGCGCCCTGGAGACCGGCGGCCGGCTGCCGCTCAACACCGGCGGCGGCGGCCTGAGCGAGGCGTACGTCCACGGCTTCAACCTCATCAACGAGGGCGTGAAGCAACTGCGCGGCACCTCCACCGCGCAGGTGCCCGACGCCGCGACCTGCCTGGTGACGGCGGGCGAGGGCGTCCCCACATCGGCCGTTCTGCTGAGGAGTTGAGAAGTCGCGATGCTGACCCCGGTGACCGACGACGACGGCGCCCCCTTCTGGGAGTACGCCGCGCGGGGCGAACTCCGCGTCCAGGCGTGCGCCGCCCCCGGCTGCGGACGGCTGCGCTTCCCGCCCCGCCCGTGCTGCCCGCACTGCCACTCCTTCGACAGCGAGTGGCGCCTGATGTCCGGCCGGGGCCGCATCTGGTCGTACGTCTTCCCCCACCCCCCGCTCCTGCCGGAGTACGCGGCCCAGGCCCCGTACAACACGGTGGTGGTGGAGCTCGCCGAGGACCCCCTGATCCGCCTGGTCGGCAATGTGGTGGCCGAACCAGACGCGCCGCTGAACTCGGTGGCGCCGGAGCGGCTGCGGATAGGAGCGCGGGTGCAGGTGGCGTTCACCGGGACGGACAGCGGTACGACCGTCCCGCGCTGGCTCCTGGAACGCCCATGACCCTGTCCGTCGTACGGGACGAGCGGACCGGCGTCGCGGTGGTGACGCTGAACCGCCCGGAGAAGCACAACGCGATCGACCTGGAGACGGCGGCCGAACTCTCCGCCGCCTGGCGCGGTTTCCGCTACGACGAGACGGTCCGCGCGATCGTACTGACCGGGGCGGGCGGAAAGGCGTTCTGCACGGGCATCGACCGCGCGGCCGAGGTCCCGCAGCCGTCCTCGCCGTACGCGATCGACGATCCTTTGCTCAGCATCGGCCCGAAGGCGAACGACCTGTGGAAGCCGGTGATCGCGGCGGTCCGGGGGATGGCCTGCGGCGGGGCGTTCTACCTGCTGGGGGAGGTCGAGTTCGTGATCGCGGCCGAGGACGCCACGTTCTTCGACCCGCACACGACGTACGGCATGGTCAACGCGTACGAGTCCGCCTACCTGGCCACCCGGATGCCCTTCGGCGAGGCGGCGCGCCTGGCCCTGATGGGCACCGCGGAACGGGTCTCGGCCCGCAGGGCGTACGAAACGGGCCTGGTCAGCGAGGTGACCCCGCCGGGCGAGGAGACAGCGGCGGCACTGAGGTGCGCGGAGATTCTGGCGTCCTGCCCCACCGGGGCGGTGCAGGGGACCGTCCGGGCCCTGTGGACCGCCCGCGCCCCGACCCTGGCGGCCTCCTTCGCCCACGCGCCGCAGCTGATCGCGCTGGGGAACCTGCCCGCGGGCAAGCAGGGGGAGCTGTTCGGGCGGAGGGACCCGGGGTTCAGGGTGCGGTGAGGGGCGCGGAGCACCGCGCGGGCGAACCGGCCCGGTCCACGGCCGGGAGGCCGGGCCGGTGGGTGACTCGCGTCCGCGCCCGGCTCAGCTCCACTCCATGACCCGCGTCAGCCGGCACTCCTTGACCTGCGCGACCCGCGACGGCGCCGCCATCGGCACCTCCACGCTCCGCGACCGGCCCGCGTCGAGGGTCACGAACGCCGATCCGCTGTCGACGGTGGCGCCGGCCGCGCCGAGGAAGTCGACCTCGACCCGGTACCGGTGGCTGCCGCCCGCCGACGGGTCGGCGGTGACCCGTACGGTCGCCGAAGTGACCGCCGCCCGCTTGCCCTGGGCGGGCGCGGCACAGGAGACGACGGTTGCGGCCGGTGTGGCCGAGGGGGACGGCGTCGGGCCGGCGGTGGAGCCCGACCGGGAGCCCGAGCCGGAGCCGGAGCCCGTGGTGCTGTTGTAGTCGTCCGTGCGCCGGTACCCCGAACCGCCGTTGCTCTTGTGGGAGTTGGAGCAGCCGCCCCCGTCACCGCTGCTCTTGCCGTGTCCGTGCCCGTGCCCGGAGAACCCGGTGAGCGCGAGCACCACCCCGGCCAGTACGGCCGTGAACCTCATCCGTCGGCGCAACACCAGCGCCCCACCCCCCGTACCGAAGCCTGCCGAAGTCCCGGTCCGTCGAAGACCGCCGACACCGTAACAGCAGGGCCGGGCGGGGGCCCGCCCCGCCCGGAGGGCCGCCACACGATCTCCCC
>NZ_JBJHPC010000778.1:0-2730 GCF_045257485.1 Streptomyces sp. YS-3
CGGCATGCACACGCCCATAGTTGTCCACAGGCTGCGGACGGTGTGGGCGGGTTGTCGGCGTGGCGGCGCATGATGGGGTCCATGAACGAGATGCCGGAGTGGGAGAAGCGGTTCAGGGCGCCCAGGGTCGGGCTCCCCGACTGGGCGGAGGACGCCCCGGACCGCTCGCTGTTCGTGTCCAACGCGACGGGGACGTACGAGCTGTACGCATGGGACCGCGCGAGCGGCGCCCAGCGCCAGGCGACGGACCGGCCGAACGGGACGACGGACGGGGTGCTGAGCCCGGACGGCGAATGGATCTGGTGGTTCAACGACAAGGACGGCGACGAGTTCGGCGTATGGATGCGCCAGCCGTTCGGCGGGGGCACCGACGAGCCCGCCGTGCCCGGTCTTGAGCCGTCCTACCCGGCGGGCCTCGCGCTCGGCCGGGACGGCACGGCGGTGGTCGGCCGCTGTACCGACGAGGACGGCACCACGGTCCACGTCGTCCGGCCCGGAACCGCTCCGGTCGAGATCTACCGGCACCGCGAGTCGGCGGGCGTCGGCGACCTCTCGTACGACGGCACGCTGATCGCCCTGGAGCACACCGAGCACGGCGACGCGATGCACTCGGCGCTGCGCGTGGTCCGGCTCGACGGCTCCACGGCGGCCGAGCTCGACGACAGCGAGGGCGGCACCGAGGAGCTCGGTCTCGAGGTGCTCGGCTTCGCGCCGCTGCCCGGCGACACCCGGCTGCTCGTCGCCCACCAGCGCCGGGGCCGCTGGGAGCCCATGGTGTGGGACGTGACGTCCGGCGAGGAGACCGATCTCGCGCTCGAACTGCCCGGTGACGTGGTGGCGGAGTGGTATCCGGACGGATCGGGGCTGCTCGTCGTCCACAGCTTCGAGGCCCGCAGCGAGCTGTTCCGGTACGACCTGGCGGCGGCCGAGCTGATCGAGGTGGAGACCCCGGCCGGCTCCGTCTCGGGCGCCACGGCCCGGCCCGACGGGACCGTGGAGTACCTGTGGTCCTCGGCGGCCCGCCCGTCCGAGGTGCGGTCCACCACGGGCGCGGTCGTCCTCGACCCGCCGGGAATGAAGGCACCGGCCTCGGTGCCGGTGGAGGACGCGTGGGTGGAGGGGCCGGGGGGCCGCATCCACGCACTGGTGCAGAAGCCGGCCGGGGCGGGCCCGTTCCCGACGGTCTTCGAGCTCCACGGCGGCCCGACCTGGCACGACAGTGACGCGTTCGCGGCGGGCCCGGCGGCCTGGGTCGACCATGGATACGCGGTGGTGCGCGTCAACTACCGGGGCTCCACCGGCTACGGCAGGCAGTGGACGGACGCGCTCAAGCACCGGGTCGGACTCATCGAGCTGGAGGACGTGGCGGCGGTCCGGGAGTGGGCGGTGTCGTCCGGCCTCGCCGACCCGTCGCGGCTGGTACTGGCGGGCGCGTCCTGGGGCGGCTATCTGACCCTGCTCGGCCTCGGCACCCAGCCGGACGTATGGGCGCTCGGGATCGCGGTGGTGCCGGTCGCGGACTATGTGACGGCGTACCACGACGAGATGGAAGCCCTCAAGGCGATGGACCGCACGCTGCTCGGCGGCACGCCGGAGGAGGTGCCGGAGCGCTTCGAGGCGTCGTCGCCGCTGACGTATGTGGACGCGGTGAAGGCACCCGTCTACATCTCGGCGGGCGTCAACGACCCGCGCTGCCCGATCCGCCAGGTCGAGAACTACGTGGACCGCCTGGCCGCGCGCGGCGCGGTGCACGAGGTGTACCGCTACGACGCGGGGCACGGCTCGCTGGTCGTGGAGGAGCGGATCAAGCAGGTACGGCTGGAGCTGGAGTTCGCGGGGAGGCATCTGGGGAACTGACCGTCCCGGGCACCGCGCACCCGGACCCCGCACACCCGGACCCCCGGGGGGTTCCGTACCGTGGTGGTGTGTACCGGTTCCTGCTGACGCCCCGCTGGTGGGGGATCAACGTCTTCGTCGTGCTGGCCATCCCCTTCTGCGTGTTCATGGGGTCCTGGCAGCTCGGCCGCTTCGAGGACCGCGTGCAGTCGCACAACGCGGCCACCGAGCGGCCGGACCCCGCCGAGCAGCAGGCCGCGCCGCTGCGCGAGCTGCTGCCCGTCGACCAGAAGACCTCGGGCCGCACGGCGAGGGCGACGGGGCGGTACGGGGAGCAGTTCCTGGTGCCGGACCGGCGGGTGGACGGGCACGACGGGTCGTATGTGCTGACCCTGCTGCGTACCGAGGGCGGCAAGGCGCTGCCGGTGGTGCGCGGCTGGCTGCCCGAGGGGCGCCCGGCGCCCGCGCCGCCCACCGGCGAGGTCACCGTCACCGGGGCTCTCCAGGCGTCCGAGACGCCGGGGACGGACGGGGTGAACGCCTCGGGCGGGCTGCCCCGGGGGCAGCTCGGGATGATCAGCGCGGCGTCGCTGGTCAACCTGGTGCCGTACGAGGTCTACGACGCATGGGTCACGCTGGCGACGGCGGACCCGGGGATGACGGCGGTGCCGGCCGTGAAGCCGCCGAACACCGGGCTGGATCTGAAGGCGTTCCAGAACCTCGGGTACACCGGCGAGTGGTTCGTCTTCGCCGGGTTCGTGGTGTTCATGTGGTTCCGGTTGCTCCGGCGGGAGGCCGAGGCGGCGGAGGACGCCGAGCTGGGGCTGTCGCCCGAACCGAGCGGTACGGGCTGAGCGGTACGGGCGGATCACCACCGCCWGCGCCCCCGCCCCC
>NZ_JBJHPC010000779.1:0-2727 GCF_045257485.1 Streptomyces sp. YS-3
CCCCAACCCCGGCTGTCGTCTGCGGGCCGTCTGTGGCTGGTCGCGCAGTTCCCCGCGCCCCTGCACGCCCAGGGGCCCGGGGAACCGCGCGCCCAACCCACCACAATCCGCAGCCAAAACCAATGCCGCACCCGCATCACCCCCGCACCCCTCACTGCCCAGCGGCACGGGGAACCGCGCGAGCAACCCACCACGGTCCGCAGCCATGGCCAATGCCGCGCCCCGCCCTACGCGGCACGCGGCCCCGGGCGCCGGGGCTCTGGGCGGCGGCGTCGGCGCCGGGGGCGGATTCGTGACGGTCTCGTGCCGCCGCCGCCCAGCCCGATCCACACCCGCACCTCCGTCCCGCCCAGCACCGACCGCCCCAGCCGTACGTCGCCGCCCGTCGCCTCCGCCATCCGCCGCACGATGTCCAGGCCCAGGCCGGTCGAGCCGCCGCCGCTCGATCCACGGGCCAGGGCCGCCCGGGGGTCGGCGATGCCGGGGCCCGCGTCCGAGATCAGGACGATCACCGCGTCCTCGCCGTTGTGGACGTCCACCGCGAACCCCGTCCCCTCCGGGGTGTGCCGGAAGACGTTGCCGAGCATCGCGTCGAGCGCGGCGGCCAGTTCGGGCCGGGCGACCGGGATGCGGACGGGACGGTCGACGCCCGCGAGGCGTACCTCCCGGCCCTCGTCCTCCGCCAGCGCCGACCAGAACGCCATCCGGTCCCGGATGACCTCGGACGCGTCGCACCCGGCCCCCGCCCCGGCCGGCTGGGTCTGCGGCTTGGCCTCCCGGGCCGTCCGGATGATCGTGTCGACCTCGCGCTCCAGCTGCTCGACCGCCGCCCGTGTCTGCTCGGCTGCCGGACCGTCCCCCAGGGACGCGGCGTTGAGGCGCAGCACCGTCAGCGGGGTACGCAGGCGGTGGGAGAGGTCGGCCGCCAGCTCCCGTTCGTTGGCCAGGAGTTGCACCACCTGGTCGGCCATCGAGTTGAAGGCGACCGCCGCCGAGCGCAGTTCCGCCGGCCCCTCCTCCGGCACCCGCGCCCCCAGCCTCCCCTCGCCCAGGTCGTGCGCCGCCCCGGCGAGCCGCTGGGCGGGGCGGACCATCCGTACGCCCAGGCGGTCCGCCACCGCCACCGAGCCGATGACGAGGGCGACGCCCACGCCCGCGAGGACCAGCCACGCCGTGGCCACGCCGTTGGTGACCTCGGCCTCGGGCACGTACACCTCGACGATCGCGATCTCGCCCGAGCTCAGCGCGGTCGGCTGGAGGAGCGCGGAGCCGCCGGGGACACCGGAGATGTACGCGCGGACCACCTTGCGGGTCGCGTCCAGATCCTTGCGGGCCGCCCGACGGCGGCCGATCTCCAGGGGCGCGCCGTCCGGCGGCGCCGGGATGTGCACCGCCATCCGGCCCGCCGCGCCCGCCTGGGTGGAGGCGACGGCCCGCTCCAGCGCGTCCCGGTCGGTGGTGATCGACAGGGTGGGGCCGATCGCCGCGGCCTGGCGCTCGGCGTTGGAGAAGGCGCGGTCGCGCGCCATCTCCTTGATGACCAGCCCCAGCGGTACGGCGAAGGCGAGCACCACCATGAGGGTGACGGCGACCGCGACCTTCACCAGGGCCCATCTCATCGGCCGGGCTCCGCCCGAGGTGGCTCCAGCTTCACGCCCACCCCGCGCAGGGTGTGCAGATAGCGGGGTTGCGCGGCGGTCTCGCCGAGCTTGCGGCGCAGCCAGGACAGATGGACGTCGATGGTCTGGTCGTCGCCGTACGACTGCTGCCACACCTCGGCCAGCAGCTCCTTGCGCGGTACGACCACGCCGGGCCGCCCGGCGAGGAACGCCAGCAGGTCGAACTCCCGGCGGGTCAGATCGAGCCGCAGCCCGTCGAGTTCGGCCTGACGGCGCAGCGGGTCGATGGAGAGGCCGCCGACCCGGATCAGCGTCGGCGGCGGCTCGGCCCCGGCGGCCCGCGCCCGGCGCAGCACGGCCGTCATCCGGGCCGACAGGTGCTCCACGGAGAACGGCTTGACCAGGTAGTCGTCGGCGCCGTCGTTGAGCAGCCGGACGATCTCCGTCTCGTCGTCCCGCGCGGTCGCGATGATCACTGGTACGTCGGTGATGCCGCGGAGCATCTTCAGCGCCTCGGCCCCGTCGAGATCGGGCAGTCCGAGGTCGAGGACGACCACGTCGAACCGGAAATGGGCCACCTCGCGCAGCGCCTCAAGTGCCGTGCCGACGCTCCGTACGGTGTGGGAGGCCTCGGTGAGGTGGCGGATGAGGGCGGAGCGAACGAACTGGTCGTCCTCGACCACGAGCACACTTGCCATGGGCGGCACCGTACGCCATCCGGAGTACACCGGTCCCGGCCGGGACGAGAGGGTGCGGGAGGCGGCGGGAGGGGACACGCGTGGGGCGCGTGGGGCAGTATGGCCCCCGATATGACCCCGATGCACCGAGGAATCGTTCACGTCTGCGCCTGGTCGCTGGCCACCGGGGCGGCGGTCACGCTCTCCTGGTGGGGCGTGCACACGGTGATGGCCGGGACGGCGTACGACCCTCCGCGCGCGGTCCCGCTCACCGGCGACGGGCACACCGCCCAGGGGGTACGGCCGCTCGCCTCCTCGACGCGGCGGCCGAAGGGCTCGCCGTCACCGTCCACCGGCCCCTCCGGTACGCCCGCGGACCCGGGCGGCCGGCAACCGGGCCGCTCCCCCGCCGCGCCGCCACCTCCCAAGTC
>NZ_JBJHPC010000780.1:0-2723 GCF_045257485.1 Streptomyces sp. YS-3
GTTCGGGGTGAAGAGGGGGCTGGCAGAGGCGCGTCGGGCGCGGCGGGCGGGCCGGTGGGTCACAGGTGGTGCTCGATTCGGCGGGTTCGGCTCATATGGCGCAGCCGGTGGTGCGGGTGTGGCCGTGCAGCGGGGCATTGAGGTCGGTGGGGGTGGTCTTGCGGCGGATCGCGTGGCCGGAGATGAGGTGTCGCTGGCAGATGGTCAGCACCGGCGGGCCTTCCGGTAGCCGCTCGGGCTCACACGGGGTGCCGCCGGCGTCGTCGGGCGAGGCGGGCAGTACGTGGAAGGCGTCGTGGACGGCGGCGGTGGCCTGCCAGAGCCGCAGGTGCGCGGTGCTCAGGTGGCGGCCCGCGGTGGGATGCGCGGGGCGGCTCGCCTCAGCGAGGTGGTCGAGGAGGCGGTGCAGGGCGGTGAGATGGGCGTGCAGCGCATCCAGGTGGACACGGTCGGCCGCGACGGCCGGGGTGGTGAGGGCGCGGGTGTGGTGGCGCAGTCCTGCGGAGGCGGCGCGCAGGTAGGGGTGTGCGTCAGCGACGTACGGAGTCGAGGTCAACGAGGATGTCCTTCCTGCCTGCGGGCAGGGGTGAGAAGAGGTCACCGGGTGTGCCCGGGGCCCGTGGCCGGTGGGCCGGGCGGTAGCGAAGTGTGGGTTGGGGTGCGGGCGGAGCGGACCGGATTCTGCTCGGCGCCCAGGTCGATGTACGAGCCGGAAGCGCGCATATCGGGATGGCTCTCGGCGGGCACGTAGGCGCCGGAGCCGTCGGCTGCGCCCACGATGTCGTACTCCTCCAGCCAACGACGGAGACCGGGCAGTTCGAGCAGAGGGCGATGGGCGTCGTCGAGGTCGGTGTCATTGGCGACGAACAGCGTGGACCGCGCGCCTTCCAGGTGGCCGGGACTGCGCAGTGCGATGGTGAAGGCGCGGGAGGGCCGCGGGGTCAACACGAGCTCCAGCTGCGCCGCCAGAGAGTCCAGGGCATCGGCGGCTTCGACCGCAGTCTCGTAGCGCACGTCCTCGTAAGCGGCGTACTCGCCTTCGAGCACCGCACCGTCCGCATCGCGGTGGACGTCGAGGCGCTGCCGGTGGCGCCGCTGCATCTCCTTGACGGCCGCGAGCAGCGCGACCAGACCGTCGTACCCCGCCGATGTGAGCGCGCCCGGGGAGGGCCGGGCCGTCACAAGGCGGTCCTGGCGAGAGGAAGAGCAGCGAGCGTGAAGGCGTCCGGCTGCTGGTAGTAGAGGCGGCGCAGGTCGACCTGGGCGGTGACGGCTGCGGTCTCGATCTGCGCGCACGCAGCATCCAAGGCGGCGTCGGTTTCGGCGGAGACAGTGAGCAGTCCGGTCAGGGCGACATCGGCATGGCCGGCGATCAGCTGACGCTCGCGGGCCTTGACGTCGGCGTACTCGACGCTGTCGGCCTCGGAGTCGACCTGCCCGCGGCGGGAGCGCTCGGCGGCATCCGAGATGATCGCCGCCTTCTTCCGCTGGACATCGCGCATCGCCGACTCCAGCCCCTGGGGCACGTAAATCAGGGACAGGCTGCGCCGGACCCCGGCGGTGAACATCAGCCCGTGAAGGAACCCGGCGCCGGTCTCCGTCCTTGGCCAGTCCTCGACCCAGAACGTCGCGTGCCGGGCGGAGTCGGTGGCCAGACGGTCGTACTCCTCGACCTGCACGACGGGACCGGCCGCGGCGGGGTCTGCTTCGGCGCGCCCGCTGGGGGACCACTGTTGCAGGCTGGAGAGCGCCCCCGGGTCGTAGGCCGTGCGGATCACAGCGGCGATCTCCCGCGCGCTCAGCCAGCCGGTGACCATCAGGCCCGCGCTGCGAGCGGCCTGGGCGATGGCGCTGGTGGTCTGCTCCATCACCGTGAACGCTCCAGGCAGGCCGCCGCCCGCCTGACTGATCAACCGCTTGGCGGCTTTGAGGTCGAGGGAGATGGCCAGGTACGTCTCGTGCGGTGCGGCGGCAGGCCCGGCGGAGGCGACGAGGTCGGAGTACACCTGCCCGGCGACCGGGGTTTGGGGGTAGCCCTGCTGGGTCCAGTGGCGGGCGAGGGTGTCGCCGCTGTCGGGCACGGTCCGCTCCAGGACCTGCACCGAGGCGACGTGGCCGGTCCGCGCGATGCCCGCGAGCGCTCGTCCCCACCCGCTGACGTTGTGGTTCTGGGTGGCGGGGTCGAGCAGGGCGAAGGCTCGGCTGGAGACGCGGGCGACGGCGGTCAGGGTCTGGTGGTGCGGGTCGTGGACGGCGGCGGCGCCGTTGGCCGAGTCCGAGGGCGTGACGACGCGCAGGGCGGCGGCGGTGCCCGGCAGGTGGAGGGTGCCGTCGTGGCGAGGGCGGGTGACCGGGCGGGCGAGCCACAGGGTCTGCCCGCTGCGGCGGCGCCGGGTGAAGCGGACGACGATCGGCGCCCAGTCGATCAGCGACTTGCCGTCTCGGCGGATGGCGACCAGGGCGGCGACCGCGGCCCACAGCGGGGCGAGCACGATCACGCCGAGTAGCCCGGTGCTGACGACGGTGACCAGGAGCAGCGCCAACGCCGAGGACACGAGAGTGAGTTGGGGAAGGGTGAGGCCGAGCAGGATGCCGCGCTTGGACCTGTGGGGGAATTTGACCGTGAGGGGAGTGATCGAGAGTTCAGACAAGGGCCGTTCCGGTGGTGCGCGGGCGGGGCCGGAGCGGCACACACGAAGGGCATCGTGTGTGCCGCTCCGGCA